>CAMNCZ010000182.1 GCA_946534775.1 uncultured Eubacteriaceae bacterium | reverse complement strand
CTGCGCTTACTCTTGCGGAAACCGATGCGGAGGATATGTTAAGACAGTTTGAACGCAGACGCGATTATATAGCGCAGCGTATATCCGATATACCGTTTTTGAGCAGTTTGCTGCCAAAAGGTGCTTTTTATCTGTTTGTCGATGTTTCAAAACTGCTGGGCGAAAGTGTCGGCGAATATAAGATAGAAACTGCCGATGATGTTGCGGAAGTACTGCTTGACAAGTACAATGTTGCGGTGATCCCCTCGGGCGCCTTCGGGTATGATGACCATATCCGAATCTCTTATGCAACAAGTATGCGAGATGTGGTTGAGGGCGTAAACCGTATAGAGCGTTTTGTAAAAGAAAATTTTTAATATTATGAAAAAAATATTTTTTGTTTTGTGGCTTTGCCTTCTTTTTTCGGGCTGTTCAAAAGGTGCCGGTGAGCTGCCTTTGCAAAATACGGATAAAGACGTAAATGATTTAAATAATGATTTAAATAAGGAAACGACTGTTGAGCAGACCACGGAAGAAACGACCGAAACTACGACAATTGATGAAATAGCATCGCAAATAGCCGAAATGAGCCTTGATGAAAAAATAGGGCAGATGTTTATTATAGATTACGGTGATTTGGATGATTCGTTTGTTTTTCGCTGTGCAGGTGATGAATATGGAGATTTTGATGTAAAAGAAGATAATGTCGGCGGTTTTATACTGTTTGATGAAGATATAAAAGGTGTTGCCGATACTGTTGCACTGACGGAAAAATTAAAGGAAATAAGCAAAATACCGCCTTTTATCGCCATTGATGAGGAGGGCGGACAGGTCAGCAGGATCGAATCGTCGGGTGCTGTTGCGGACTATGATATACCGTCGGCAAGATATATGGCAAATAACGATTCGGTCGAAGAAAATTACACCAAAATTGCAAAAACGCTGTCGGCAATGGGCTTTAATCTTGACTTTGCGCCCGATGCGGATGTGGATACAAACCCGAACAATCCAATAATAGGCAACAGGGCTTTTTCCTCGGATGCGGAAACGGCGGGAAATATGGCGGTAATTGCAATGAATGCTTTGCGCAGTAACGGCGTTATCCCCGTGATAAAGCATTTTCCCGGGCACGGTGATACCGCGACCGACAGTCACTTAGGCACCGCTGTCTTGCCGCACGGCAGGGAGAGAATAGACAATATCGAACTTGTACCGTTTAAAAAGGCGATAGAAAATGATGCTCCGATGATAATGGTGGGGCATATAAAAACGCCCGCCATAAGCGATAAAGATTTGCCCGCATCGCTTAACCCCGATATAGTTACGGGTCTTTTGCGCGAAGAACTGGGATATGACGGTGTGGTTATAACCGATGCAATGAATATGGGTGCTGTCAGCGGCAGGTCGGACGGTATTATTGACGCGGTAAATGCGGGCGTTGATATAATTCTTATGCCGACAGATCTGAAATCGGCTTTTTATGAAATTGAATCTGAAGTACAAAACGGGAATATCAATGAAAAAAGAATAGATGAATCGGTCTGCAGGATATTGAAATTAAAAAGAGATATGGGAATAAAGTATTAACAGGAGAGTAATGTAATAATGAAGAAATTTGTAATTGTGATGGGTACGGCGCTTTTGCTTTGCGGTGCCTGCGTTTTGAGTGACAGCGGTGTAAAGCCCGGCATACAAACGGTGTATGCGGCCGACTATACCACGGTAAATGCGGATAATGCGGCCGAAGCCCTTACATACAAAAAGAATGTAGAAGGCAAATATACAATAACGGGTTGTGACAGCAGTGCGCTTTATGTGACGATACCCGATAAAATTGACGGAATAGAGGTGACGGGCATTTACAGTGCCGCTTTTTCCTCTTCAAAAATAAAAACAATTGTTATAAGTGATAATGTCAAGACGATCGGTTATGATGCTTTCAATGGTTGTTTCAGTCTTGAAAGCGTTAAGTTTCCGTTGGGATTGACCTCAATAGGTACAAATGCGTTTTCAAACTGCAGGGCGCTTAAAAGCCTTGAATTGCCGGGCGCACTCGAAAAAATCGGCGATAGCGCTTTTTCTAATATGACATCGCTTGAAGAACTGGTAATACCTGACCGTGTAACAACGCTTGGGGACAGGGTAGTTGGACGCTGTGATAATTTAAAGACAGTAACGCTTGGCGCAGGTTTAAAACAGCTTAGTAAGGAAGCATTTTACAACAGCAGTGTTGAGAAGATTCTCGTTTCCCCCGACAGTATTTATTTAAGCTCCGTTGACGGTATTGTGTATGACAAAAAAACAGGGGAATTTGTCTACTGTCCCGAAAAAATGCAGGGCAGTGTAAATATCCCCGAGGGAGTGACGGCGATACCCGATGATGCTTTTTGGGAAAGAAAAGGTATAACATCGGTAACTATCCCCTCAACAGTTAAAACAATAGGTGCGCAGGCATTTAAAAACTGCGACAATATAACGGAGATAACAATACCCAACTCGGTGGAAAGTATAGGCGAAAGTGCCTTTTACGACTGTGACGGCATTACAAATATAAATATCCCGTCTTCGGTAAAGACCATCGGAAAAAGTGCATTTGATAGTATGAGCAGCCTGGAGACCGTTACTTTTGAAAACGGTGTTGAAAGCATTGGTGAAAAAGCTTTTACAACGTGCCCTAAGCTGGTGGAGATAGTTATTCCCGATTCGGTCAAAACCATTGGTTCGTTAGCTTTTTCATATTGCAGCAGCCTTGAAAGCATAAAATTATCGGCAAACCTTACAGAAATAAGCAACGGCCTCTTTGCATACTGCCGAAAACTCAAAACGGCAGAATTGCCCGCAAGTATCAAGTCGATAGGCGATAATGCGTTTTACTATTGCAGTGAGCTTGAAGGTATAAATATTCCAAACGGTGTGGCAAGTATAGGAAACTATGCTTTTTACGAATGTGAAAAAGCAAAGAGCCTTTTTGTGCCGTCAAGTGTAAAAACAATAGGTGCAAACGCTTTTTATTGGTGTGACGGCCTTGAGGAAATAACGCTTTCCGATGGCCTTGAAGAGATAGGCGCGAACGCATTTTACAGCTGCCGCGGTGTAAAGGAAATAAAGATACCCGACACGGTAACAGCGGTAGGAAATAAGGCTTTCAATGGTATGGTGGCGCTTGAAAACATTTATATAGGAAAAAATGTGTCATCCATAGACAGGGATTCGCTTGATTCGGTCGCGCTTAAATACATAGATGTATCAGCAGACAACAAATATTATTCGTCGGCAGACGGAATACTTTTCAGCAAAGACAAAACGGAACTGGTAATGTGTCCGAGAAGCGTAACGGAGGATATCGTTCTGCCCGAAGGCCTTGTGACCATAAAAGAGGGTTCATTCAGGTCAAGCAAAATTACGGGAGTGACATTCCCGTCAACACTTAAAACAGTCGAGAAATATGCTTTTGCAAATGCCGTGTCGCTTATTGACGTAAAATTCAATAACGGTCTTGAAACGATAGCCGGCAATGCTTTTTCAAACTGTGAAAATTTATCGGAAATAAATATACCGAATACTGTGACAAGCCTTGGAGAAAATTCATTCAACAGCTGCCGTTTTGCGAAAAGTATCGTTATATCAAACGGGATAAAGGAAATACCGCTGCACTGTTTTTCGTACTGTTCAAACGTTAAAAGCATAACCGTGCCGGACGGTGTGACCACTATCGGTAACTATGCTTTTATGAATTGCAGTATGGCAGAGGAGATATCTCTTCCCGATACCGTGACAAGCATCGGAAACTATGCTTTCAGCGGCTGCGACAAAATTAAAACTATCCTTATCCCCGACAAAGTGGAGAAACTTTCGCCCGATATTTTTTCAAGCTGCTATGCCCTTGAAAATGTATATATCCCGCAGGGTGTGACAGAGATAGGTTCCAATGCGTTCAGGTATTGTTCGGCGTTGAAAACCGTGGTTATACCAAGCGGAGTAAAGGGATTGGAAGACTATACGTTTTATGATTGTACAGCGCTTGAAAAAGTGATTTTTGAAGGCAGCCCCGACAGTATCGATGCAAGGGCGTTTATATACTGCAAGAATATAAAAGAGGTTTATTTTCTTGACAAGATGCCTGCG
>CAMNCZ010000181.1 GCA_946534775.1 uncultured Eubacteriaceae bacterium | reverse complement strand
GTTTTCGTTTGTTATAAGCATGATTACTCCTTGTGTAGATCTCTCAACTCGATATCAATGGAAGAACTCAAATTCAAGGTCGTATATCTTAACGGTATCGCCCTCGTTGATGCCTGCTTCTTCAAGTGCATCTATGATACCTTTTTCGCGCAGGTATTTCTGGAAGAAATTAAAGCCTTTTTCGGTATCTATATTGGTGTAGCCCATCATCTTTTCAACGCCTGTGCCCTCCACCACGAAATATCTGTCGTCAAGCTGCGTTATTGTGAAAGGCTCGGTATCTTCGGGTATATCCAATTCGTCAAACTCTTCGTAATCCTCGTCGAAAATTATATCATCGGGATAATCTTTGAGAATATCGGCAACTTTCTGCATAAGCTCGTCAAGGCCCGCGTTTGTGGCAGCCGAGATGGGGCAGATCTCAATGCCCAAAGGCTCGTATTTTTCTTTTATGGCCTTTAAATTCTCTTCGGCTTCGGGCAGGTCCATCTTGTTTACGGCAATTACCGTGGGACGCTGCGAAAGGCCTTCTTTGTATTTTTCGAGTTCCTCGTTTATTTTTTCTATATTTTCAATGGGGGAAACGCCCTCCAAAGCGGCACCGTCAACAACGTGGATAAACACCTTTGTACGTTCAACGTGACGCAAAAACTCGTGTCCCAAGCCGACACCTTCACTTGCACCTTCGATAAGACCGGGAATATCCGCCATAACAAAATCCTCGCCCCAGCGGCTTCTTACCACACCTAAGTTAGGGCTTAAAGTGGTGAAGTGGTAGTTTGCTATTTTGGGGTTGGCATTTGTTACCATTGAAAGCAAAGTTGATTTTCCTACATTCGGAAGTCCCACAAGACCTACATCGGCAATAAGTTTAAGTTCAAGTATAACATCATATTCTTTGGCAGTTCTACCGCGTTCGGCGTATCTCGGAGCCTGTCGGGTAGGGGTGGCGAAATGCTGGTTGCCTTTGCCGCCTTTGCCGCCCTTAATGATTATACGCGGTTCGTTGGGTACGGTAAGGTCTGCCATTATTTTGTTTGAATTGGCCTCGCGAATGACCGTGCCCACGGGTACTTTTATTACAACATTCTCGCCGTCTGCGCCCGTACAGTTGCGCTTACCGCCGTCAACACCCGGCATAGCTTTGAACATCCTTTTGTATCTGAAATCCATCAGGGTGTTAAGACCTTCGTCGGCCACAAAAACCACATCGCCGCCCTTGCCGCCGTCGCCGCCGTCGGGGCCGCCGTGTGTGATGTATTTCGCACGGTAAAAGCTGACGCAGCCGTTTCCGCCGTTTCCGCCTTTAATGTGTATTTTTACTCTATCGACAAACATACTATCTCTCCTTTCTGAAAATCCGACCTTATGGCGCATTTTCAATTAATTGCAGGAATGTTTTTTAATCAAAATATCCCAAATTACAAAAAAAGGTGTCACAAAATCTGCAACACCTTTAGTTTTTCATTTATTTTTACTCTGCAACAGGGTAAACAGAAACCTGCTTTTTGTCTCTGCCTAATCTCTCGTACTTAACTCTGCCGTCAACAAGTGCAAATAAGGTATCGTTGCCGCCCTTACCTACGTTTGTACCGGGATGTATTTTAGTACCTCTCTGTGTATAAAGGATGTTGCCTGCCTTAACAACCTGTCCGTCAGCACGCTTTGCGCCTAATCTCTTGGACTCGGAGTCACGGCCGTTCTTTGTTGAACCAACACCTTTTTTATGAGCAAAAAACTGAAGGTTTAATTTTAACATTTTATAGCACCTCCTCGGAAACTTTTAAATCATTGTTATATTCTTCTTCTATAGATCGCAGGCCCAGTTCAAGGGCGCGGAGAAGAAGCTGCACCTTATCGCTGCGGTAATCCATAACGGTGAAATAAATTTCTCCGCTTTCGTCTATCTCTGCGTTTGGTTCAATGCCAAGCAGTGATTCAAGACTGTTTATCGTGTTTATTGTAAGCACGGAAACGCCGCTGCAAACGATAGGGTCGCCGTGGTCTTTAATATCAAAACCGTATATAAGACCGTCTTTTTTTAATATTTTTGCTTTTATATGTTTAGCCATTTATTATGCATTGATAGCTTCGATCTTGAGCTTTGTGAAAGGCTGTCTGTGACCGTTTTTCTTGTGGAAACCTTTTTTGGGCTTGTACTTGTAAACGATAACCTTTTTAGCCTTGCCGTCACCGATAACGCTTGCCTTAACGCTTGCACCCTTAACAGTGGGAGCGCCGACAGTAACACTTGAACCCTCGCCAACTGCAAGAACGTTCTCAAATGTGTAATCGCTGCCTGCTTCAACAGCTAACTTTTCAACAGTGATAACATCGCCTTCTGCAACCTTATACTGCTTTCCACCGGTTTCAATAATTGCGTACATCCGTGTACACCTCCTTAAATAAGAACTCGCCGAGTAAGGTGCGGGAAATGAGTCCCGTCTTGTCAACCTTGCTTCGTGCGGCTGAACAACAATATGTATTTTACCATATACAGGGGTGTTTGTCAATGATTTTTTAAAAAAATAATAAATAATTTATTTTTGTTTGTTGCATAATGTAAGGTTCGTATGTTATAATTACATAGCAGCAGTAAAAATTTTCTTCATTATATAATGATCTTATAAAAATGAGTGCTTAAAGTACCGACGGAGTAAATAATATGAAAGAAAAAACAGATCTTCGTGTGATCAAATCCAAAATTGCTATACGCAAGGCTTTTCTGGATCTTTTGCGGGAAAAGGATTATCATAGCATAACCGTAAGCGATATTGCGAAAAAAGCTATGATAAACCGAAAGACCTTCTATTTTCATTATGAGACCAAAGACGATCTTTATGATGAGATATTAAACGATACGCTTGATAAATTCACCTCAACACACATAATAAGGGGTCTGCGCGGTGTGGATGTAAGCAAGCAGAACTATATTATAAACGAGTTTTTGCACGATGTTATAAAGGTAAAGCAGGAATGCCTTATTTTGCTTAACGGTGATACCAATAATGCCTTTAACAAAAAGCTCAAAGGATTGCTTAGTGAAGCGCTTATACACGAAGATGAAGTATTGGAACGTGCAGAGAATGACCGTGCGCTTTTTAACCTGCTTGTGGATGTTTATTTTGATGCATTTTCAAGGGTATTGCGGTGGTGGCTTGAGAGTGGAAACGAAGATACCGCACTGTTTATAGATACGGTAAAAATGCTGTTTTCAAATAAACCGCTTGAAATGCTGGGATTAAAGGAGGACACGTTGAATGGTATCGGTGACCTATATTGAACACAGCGGGTTTATGGTCGATTTATCCGATAAAGCGCTGGTTTTTGACTATTACAAAGGGAAAATACCCAAAACCGACAAACCGCTGTATTTTTTTGCAAGCCATTCGCACAAAGACCATTTCAACAAAAAAATTCTTGATATGGATTGCGAAAAATATATTCTGTCCGATGATATAAAAGTGCCCGAAAACGAAAAAACCGTGAAAATGGCGCCAAACAGCCAAACCGAAATTGACGGTATTAAGATAAGCACACTTATGTCAACGGATGAGGGTGTTGCCTTTATTGTGGAATATCGAAATGCAGTGATCTATCACGCAGGAGATCTGAATGATTGGTATTGGGAAGGCGAGGACGAAGCGTGGAACAGTAATATGACAAAAAGCTACAAAAATATCATTTTAAACGGCTTTAAGGATATAAAAAATGTTGATATCGCTTTTTTGCCCGTTGACCCGCGGCAGGACAGTCACTGCGGTGCGGGAGCAAGCTTTTTTATGGAAAACGTTGGTGCCAAACATATCTTTCCTATGCATTTTTGGGGCAAATACAGGGCTGTTGAAAAATACGCAAAAAGCAGAAGTGAAAATATCCATATAATAACAAAAGCACCGCAGTTTTTTGATATCGAAATTGAGGCAGAGGTATGAATTGACGCTGTATATAAAAAGGAGAAATCAATGGAGAATAAAGAAATTTTTGAAGAAATAAAAAAAGGTTCTATAATATTTGGTGCAGTCATTACCGACCACACAAAATATTATAGAACCAAAAAACGGGGCTTGTAAATCAAGCCCCGTTGGTTTATTGCTTTGCCATAATTC
>CAMNCZ010000180.1 GCA_946534775.1 uncultured Eubacteriaceae bacterium | reverse complement strand
TGCCGCGTGGGCTAAATTTTATTTTTTCTTTTGAATTAATCAGTGTTTCCCTTACTTTCTCAGAAAGTAAGTGCGGGGTTTGGGGGTGCATAACCCCCAAGAAAAACGGCATATACCCCATTGCCCGTGTAATAGCAAAACCCCGACAGATCGATCCCGTCGGGGTTTATTTTTATCTTGCATTTTTTAAAATTTGTATAACATCACGCATATCCGCTTTTGACTTTGTGTGGTCGGTAATTTTGGCTGCAATACGCGCATTTTCGGTAAGATTTACCTCGCCGCTCAAATATCTGAGCAACAGCTGTGCATCATTGTTATTTATCAAGTTGCTTGAATCAACGTCTACATTGCCCATTTTGATGAACGTATAACCGTTCTTTTTTGCATAGCTGCCAAGGCCGTTTATATCGGCATAAGCGAACACTCTGAACCCGCTTTTCATACCATCAAGGGCATTTGTCTCAAAAACTGTTATGCGATCGGGGATAACTATGTAATCAAGCGCCGTATCATCGGCAAACGCTTTGAAACTAAGGTCTTTGAAACCGTTTTTCAGTTCAACGTATTTAAGTTTTTTACAATCTCTGAAAGCGCTGTGATTTATCAATGTAAGATTTTTCGGTGCCACAAACGACTCAATGGCCGTATTTTGGAACGCATACAGACCCACTTCCGTAACGGTATCGGATAAAACAAGCTCTTTAAGCGAGGTACAGTCCGTAAATACACGATCGCCCGTTTTGGTCACGCCGCTGCCGTAAACGACCTTTTCGATATTGTCTTTAAGGCCGAAATCCGCATACCACGGTGTGTTCGCAAAAGAAGAATAGCTGCCCGCCGCACCAGTTCCGCTGATGGTCAGCGTGCCCGTTGCCGTGTCAAAACTCCATTTGCAGTCGCCTGTTGTGCCGCCTATGCTGTCAACCAGCGTAAAACCGTTGTTTGTGGCATAACTTGCCGCACTGCTCGGCTTGTTTGTGTATATCTTAAAGCCGCTTACTTTGGTGTAGCTGCCGTTTGTGTAGTTAAAACCGAATGCATAAGTGCCTATCGATGTGGTGGCCGAAGGTATTACAACACTTTTAATGCCCGTGCTTAAAAAGGCCCTCTGTCCAACCGTTCTGAGTGATCTCGGCAAACTGATATTTGTAAGCGCGGTACAGCCCGAAAATGCATCTGTATTTATCGTGGTTAATTTGCTCGGGAAATTTACCGCGGTCAGTGATGTACAGTTTTGAAAGGCGCCGGAGTATATTGTTGTCACCGTGCTTGGCAGCTGTACCGTTTTAAGGCCGTAACACTCGCCGAACACATAGCTGCCGACAGTTGTGATTCCTTCGGAAACAACTATGGTCTTAACATCTCTTCTGTTCTCAAATATATATCTCGGAAGATTCATTCCTCCCGAACCGTATATGGTAACAGTGCCCGTGCGGTCGTCCATACTCCATGCGGAAGTGTATCTTGTGATACTGTTGTTTGTAGCATACTCAAAACCCTTGCTGCCGGGTACCACGCACAATAAAAAACCGCTTTTTGCAGTATAACTCGAACCGCTGCCGTTATATCCAAACGCGTGACTGCCGATATATGTAACATTCGGCGGTATCGAAACCGTTTTCAGCCCCGTATTGCAAAATGCGGAACTGTTTATGGTCTTTACCGTGCTGCAAAGGTCTATGTTTTCAAGTGAGGTACAGTTGTAAAAAGCACCCGTGTCTATTGTCGTAAGACCCTCGGGGAAATTGACATAAGTGATCTTGCTGTCCTGCTGAAATGCATAGCGGCCTATCTTTATAACGCTGCTCGACAAAATGACCGTTGTTATTCCCGTACACTCATAAAAAACGTAAGGGCCTACATCGGTAATGCCGCCGGAAACATAAACCATCTTTATATCCTTGGCAAAACCGGATTTATCCCTAAAATAATACTTTTCGATACCCATTTCACCCGATCCCGTCAGTGAAAGCACACCCGTAGATGTATTGAAAGTATAGTTGCAGTTGCCCACCGTGCCCGACTTTGTCTCGGCAAAAACCGCCGTCTGCATAACAATAACAGCCACCGCCGCCAGTAAAACAGCTATAATTTTTTTAAATTTCGTCATTTGCCTGCCTCCTTTTATATAATTTTTCCGTTCTGTAATTATAATTTTATTATATCATATTAAATAAATAAGTGCAATAGTAAAATGTTATGATAATTCACACATTCGTCATTTTCTTCAAGCGGTAATTATGGTCTTTGCCGCGGTTGACATTCAGGATATATTCGCCGTCGCCGCAGCATTCGTATATTCTTCCCGCTATCGCTTCGTCAATTTCCTCTATCTCCGAAAATGTGCGCTCGCTTGAAATTATCGTGATATACCTGCTGTCCAGATAGCGGTGGTTGAGTATATCGTATGCAAGGTTTATCTCCGCCGGGGACGGCTGTGCGGCGCCGCCGAATTTGTCTTTGCCCTGTTTGAAAAAATCGTCTATGTAAAGCACATCGGCGTTTTTGTAGCCCGTGATAAGTTCTTTGTGCGCCGCGCTGTCCATAACGGTGCCTTTAAGCTGTTTCACGTCATTCACCCAAAGCATATACGATACGTTTTTATGCCGTTTCAGCATTTTTGCGCAGATAGCGGTGCATATATGGGTTTTCCCGCTGCCCGACTGACCCCCAATAAAAAACCAGTTGGGGCAGTCCCCGATAAACTGAAAGGCCTTGTCCAGTATCACACTTTGCCACGGCTCGCTTGCCTTGTAACTGTCAAAGGTGTATTTTCGTATAATGCCTCCAAGCCCGCTTGCGGCAAGCTTTCGCAGTGTCTTGCGCGTATTCATGCATTTGCAGGGTCGGGCAACGGTGCTGTAATAGCCGTTATGGCTTACGACGTGAAAGGTGAAGCCCTTGTTGGCGCATATCTTGCAGTTGTAGCCGTCGCTTTTGTTAAGGTCTCCTGAGGACTCGTTAAACCCCGCACATTCCCTCAGACAAGCCAGATATTGCCTGTTCTCCTCGGTTTGCGCCTGCTTCTCACACGGTCGTTCCATATTGACAGACAGGTCGTTCGCTGTTTTTTTCATCAGTTCTTGTAAAGTTGTCATTCATTTTGCTCCTTTCATATTGTTCAATGGTGGTTATCCCTTTTTTGCCTAAGTTTCTCAATATTCCGTTTACATAACTAAGGTTTTTGATACCGCTGTGTGCGGCAATAAGTATACATTCCGCTATAAGCTTTTCATCGTAAAGCCTCATAAGTTCGCGTAAACGTATATTATCGACCCTGTCAAGTTTACCGAAATATTTTTTATAATAAACAAAAACAAGACCGTTTTCTTCGTTAAAAGCTTCGGTCTTGTCTTTTTCTATATTATTATTTATACTATTATCTATATTATTATTTATATTATTGTGTGTCAAATTGACATCGTTCGTAGTCATTTTGACATTGTTCGTATTCATTTTGACATCGTTCGTAGTCATTTTGACACTGCTCTCATCTTCATCGCTTGTTGTCAAATTGACATCGTTCGTAGTCATTTTGACATCGTTCGTATTCAAATTGACATCGTTCGTATTCATTTTGACATCGTTCGTAGTCATTTTGACATCGTTCGTATTCATTTTGACGTCATT
Source organism: uncultured Eubacteriaceae bacterium (assembly GCA_946534775.1). Taxonomy (GTDB): domain Bacteria; phylum Bacillota; class Clostridia; order Lachnospirales; family CAG-274; genus RGIG4310. The sequence goes on along the minus strand of CAMNCZ010000180.1, from coordinate 477 downwards.
TGCAATCAATTTAGGGCTTATACCGTATCCCTTTACATTGTTGCACATAGACTTGCCTTTTGTTATATATCCCTTTTTACACAGTGAGATCATCGCCCTTGCGACCGTTGATTTTGATGCCCCGACAAACTCTGCGGTGTATGCAATACTGCCCGAAAATGCCCTCCCCGTACTGCGCACATATCCGTATATAAGCGCAAATACCGACAATTCGTGACCTTTCAGGTTTAAATCATTCCGCATCCAGCCGTGCACAGTAAAAAAACTCTCATTTTTGATGTTGCACATATTTTGTCTCCTTTCGTTTTTGCATAAAAAAACACCATACCCGCAAGTACAGTGCCTCCCAATATTTTCATATTACCATTTTACCACATTTCCATATAACATTTCAATAAAATAATATAACATCTTTCCCTTTTTTTATGAGCCCCATCATATCGTGAACGTCCAAATATTTTTGACGTTCACGATAAA
>CAMNCZ010000179.1 GCA_946534775.1 uncultured Eubacteriaceae bacterium | reverse complement strand
ACGGCAGGTACAGCCATCAGAGAAAGTCTCCCTATTTTGAAGGCGGCAGCTGATGTTGATGTGTGCGGTGTTGTGATCTCGGTAGACAGAATGGAAAAGAACAAAAGCGACAGATCTGCCGTTCAGGAAGTTTTTGAGGAGTTCGGTATAAAGGTCTATCCTATTGTTACTATAAATGATATTATTGAATGTATCGAGGACGGTACTATACCGGGCAGCGAATATCTCAGTGCTATGAAAGAGTACAGAAAGGTATACGGTGTCTGATATTACCGCTTTCGTTTGTTATAAAATCAGATTGGAGTTGATAATATGAAGTGTGTAAGAAAGCTTGCAAGCCTTGCAATGTCTGTTATTATGCTTTTATCATCCGTATGCTTTGCTTTGGAAGTGCAGGCTGCGGAAGTAATACCTGTTTATCTTAACGGTCAGCTGCTGGAGTACCCTGCAAATGATGCTCAGCCGCAGATCTATCAAAACAGAACTTATGTACCTATAAGAAAAACTGCCGAATATCTCGGCCTTTCAATTAACTGGAATTCCAAAACGGAAACACTTACTTTCTCACGCGAGGGCCTTACCATAGACCATACAATGCGTTCAAACATAGTATATGTAAGCGGCAAAGCCGTAACATTTGATACACGTTCCATCAACGTGCAAAACAGAACACTTATGCCTATACGAATGCTTGGCGAGTCCATCGGCGGCACCGTAGAGTGGGATAACAACAACCGTGCTGTTTATATAACAACAGCCAATGCGCCGACAGTTACCGAAACAACAACGTCGTCGCCCGTAAACAGCGGCGCAGCACCCGAAATAATCAGTGCAACATTAAGCAAAAGTGAGATAAATGTCGGCAGCACGGCAAAAGTTTCCGTAAAAGCTAAAAACGCAACAAAAATAAAGCTTATTGACGGACAGACACAAAAAGAGCTTGATATCATCTCCGAATACGGTGAGGAATCTGACGGTGTTCACACATTCGAAGCGCTTATAAAAGGCGAAAATGATACAAAAGAGACTGTATACAAAAGTGTTATAGTTGTTGCGGGCAATGATTCAAAGTTCTTTGACGAGCTTTCTCAGACAAAAACGCTTATCTATGCCGTTACAACAGACGGTTCAAGTAAAAAAGATGATGACGATGATGACAGCAGTTCATCCGAAAAGATAAAATCGGATTATCTGATAAGCTACAAACTCGATAAAACAAAGTATGCGGTAGACGATTATGCTTATATTACGGTTGTCACAAAGCAAGATGTTGAAAAAGTAAGAATAACAAACAATTTTAATGACAGCAGATCCGAAAGCAGCAATTTTACCGAAAAAAATAATCAGCGTACTTTTGAGATAAAGCACAGAATGTCCGAAAAAGGTTCGGTAAACCTGTATATAACCCTTTATATCGAAGACGAAGGCTATGAAGCTGTAAATCAGCGTGTAAGTGCAACGGTAGGCAACACATCAAGTTCCAAAACATACGACGAACTTGAGATCGTTGATATAGAGATACTTAACGATACGGTTTATGTTGATGAAGATGCTCACATACTTGTTTATACATCAACAGATGTTGCGGAAGTATCGGTTTATGACGATAATGACAAAAAGGCTGCTTCAAGCTATTATTACTATGGCAAGGAAGACGGTCAGCTTATTTGGAAACTCAATTTCCCGATAGAATACAGCGGCAGAAATAAATTTACGGTATATGCCTATGACAAGGATGATGAAAAGGTTTCCGAAGGCATTAAGATAGATGGCGAAAAGTATTCGTCAAACGACTGCGTAGTCCTTAGTGTCGATCAGATAACATCTAATGTAAGAAGCGGTGATACCTGTAAGTTTGAGGTTAAGTGTACAGGCGATGTTTCCTGGATAGTATTTGCTGACCGCAGGGGCGGCGAGATATCAAGATCGACTTCAAGCAGCAAGAGCAGTTCCAAACGCATATTTACAATAAGCGGCGATGTAGACGATATAGATGAAGATTACTATATCTACGGTTATGACGATAATGACAACAAGCAGAGTACTTACAAATTCCGTATTGTCGGCAGTTCGTCTTCAAAGCTTGAATTCCGTGATGTAGATGTTCAGACAAGCCGTGTTGATATTGACGATGATATTGAACTGACAGTTGAAACATCGGACAATGTAAGCAAAATGACTATTGAAGATCAGAGCGGCAACAGAGTCTACAAGAAATCCAAACCTACAAAGGAAAAAGATGATTATTATATCTGGGAGGTATCTTTCCAACCCGAAGAAAAGGGCAGAAATACATTCACAATTATCATCGAAGATGATGATGATAATACCAAGGAATGGGATTTCAATGTAACAGTTACAAAATAATGTAATTTTGGGGCGTACTTAGGTGCGCCCTTTTTTTGCAGAACTGTGTTTCGGATAAGGTAGTATATTTTTGATTGTCAAACCTAAATGAGATAACTTTACTATAATTTTGAAAAAAATGTTGCTTTTTTTTTGTATATATAGTATAATTGACTGGTAAATTTAATTTGCCGCATCTGCGGCTATGCGCTGTATCCTTACGGAACGGCAGCAAGGAGGAAACTGAATATGGAAAAACAACAAACGGTAAACGTAAAAGACATGGTGGAAATAGCACTGTTTGCGGCAATAATGCTTGTATTGTCATTCACACCGCTGGGCTATATTCCTATCACACCTACCATCAATGCGACAACTATGCACATTCCGGTAATACTTGCGGGTGTTGTATTGGGAGGCAAAAAAGGCGGCATACTTGGGTTTATTTTTGGCCTGACAAGCTTTTTCAAGGCAACTATGACGCCGAATCTTACTGCTTTTTTATTCTCACCTTTAGCACCGGGCGGTAATGTTTTAAGCCTTGTGATCTGCTTTGTACCGCGTATTCTTATCGGTGTTGTGGCTGCGCTTGTATTTAACGCTTTGTTAAAACTTATCAAAAACGAGACGGCTGCATTGGCTGTTGCGGGTGTTTGCGGCTCGCTTACAAATACCATACTTGTTATGGGTATGGCATATCTTTTCTTTGCGGAAAGTTTTGCAAATGCGGTAGGTCAGGAAGTAACGGCTGTACTTGGCTACATAATCGGCAGCGTTGTTATCGGCAACGGTGTTCCCGAGGCTATAGTAGCGGGTATAATAACCGCAGGTGTAGGCAAAGCGCTGCTTGTTGTAAACAGGAAAAGGGCTATAGCATGATATTGGCAATTGACATTGGAAATACAAATATAGTGCTGGGCGGTATAACCGACGGCAAGATAGATTTTATCGCAAGAACATCCACGGACCGTATTAAAACAGCGGATCAGTACGGTATACAGATAAAAAACATACTGGAACTTTACAACGCCGATATAAACAAAATAGACGGCAGTATAATAGCTTCGGTAGTACCGCCCGTACTTAACGCAATGAAAGGTGCGGTGGAACTGGTGACGGGTTCAAAGCCGCTTATTGTAGGCCCGGGTGTTAAAACGGGGCTTAATATAGTAATGGATAACCCGGGCTCGGTCGGCGCGGACAGAATAGTGTGCGCAATAGCGGGACTTTCTATGAAAAAACCGCCGCTTGTTATGATAGATATGGGTACGGCGACAACCATAGATGTTGTTGACGAGAACAAAAACTATATTGGCGGCTGTATTATGCCGGGGCTTAAATCAAGCCTTGACGCGCTGTCGGAAAAAGCAGCTCAGCTTCCCGAAATAAGCCTTGAAGAACCGAAAAATATAATCGGAAAAAACACCGTTGACTGTATGCGAAGCGGCTTTATGTTCGGCTTTGCAAGTATGCTTGACGGCTGTATCGAAAGGGTGGAAGAACAGCTGGGCAAAAAGGCAAACGTTATTATAACCGGTGGTCTGAGTCGCTTTATAAAGCCGCTTTGCCGCAGAGAAATGACATTTGCCGACGATTTGCTGCTTACGGGATTATATATTATTTATAAAAAGAATGTCTGATATGAAGCTGTCGTGACGTGAAATATTGGTTGAAAATATTTCCGCACGGCGGCTTTGTTTTTGCCGGAAAATGGGTATTATATTACAGCAATGTTACAAATATTACAGTTATATTACACAACTTTTTAACAATCCA
>CAMNCZ010000178.1 GCA_946534775.1 uncultured Eubacteriaceae bacterium | reverse complement strand
AGCCGTATTGCTGGGACCGTATTATGCGCTGCTGTGTGCATTTTTGATAGGTGTTATCCGTATGGCTGTTATGGGTATACCGCCGCTTGCACTTACGGGGGCAGTGTTCGGCGCATTTTTATCGGGAGTGCTGTACCGCGCATCAAGGGGTAAACTTATTTTTGCCGTTATAGGCGAGGTGATAGGTACGGGCATTATAGGTGCGGTTATCAGTTACCCCGTAATGACCTTTTTATGGGGAAAAACAGGACTTACCTGGCTTTTCTATGTACCAAGTTTTATAAGCGGTACTCTTATAGGCGGCAGTATAGCATTTATATTCCTGAAACAGCTTATTCAAGCAGGTTTATTGGCCAAATACCAGGCAGCTTTGGGCAGCAGGGTATACGATACACCAAATACTGTATTGACAGATTCGTTAGGTATTGGCTTTATCGGGATCATAGCGTATCTTGCGGTGCTTGTGCTGTTAAAAAATTTACTTAAACTTACCGGCGGATTTTATTCGCTTCTCCCGCTTATCGCATTCCTTGCTTTTGCAGCAATAGGCCTTGTATATTATTTTACAAATATGAAAAAAATAAAGGAATAATAATATGTTGACGAAAATATTAAGTGCAAAAAACGAAGTAAAGCTTAAAACCCCGCTTATACACTGCATTACAAATCCCATTTCAATAAACGACTGTGCAAATTTTGTTTTAAGTACGGGTGCCAAGCCCTTTATGGCCGAGCATCCTGCGGAAGTGGCCGAAATAACCGCTTCTGCCGATGCTCTTGCACTTAATATCGCCAATATCACCGATGCACGGTTGGAGTCTATAGAAATATCCGCAAAAAAAGCGGAGGAAAAAGGGATATCTTCAATTATAGATGTTGTCGGTATAAGTTGCAGCAAATTAAGATATGACTATGTAAAAAAACTGCTTGCCGAAACACATATAGGCGCTATAAAAGGCAATATAGCCGAAATACGCGCACTGCTCGATAAAAAAACAAAAACGGTCGGAATTGATGTTGCGGAAAAAACCGCTTTTGGCGAAGATATACAGACAGTTACCTCGTTGGCAAAAAAATACCGCTGTACCGTAATGGCAAGCGGCGAAAAAGATATCATATCAGACGGTGAAAATGTTTATACCGTATCAAACGGTAAAAAAGAAATGTCCCTTGTTACGGGAACGGGCTGTATTTTGAATGTACTTTCGGCGGTTTATATGTCGGTAAGTTCACCGTTTATCGGCTGTGCTGCCGCTGCTGCGGTTTTTGGTATATGCGGCGAACTTGCCGACAGCACAAAGGGAATGGCAAGCTACCGCTTAAATATGCTGGATAGTCTGTACTTGCTGACAGATAGACAGATACTTGAAAACATAAGGCTTGAAAAGATCATTTAAAATTAAGTTTTTGCATTACGGCGGCTATAAGCCGCTGTTTTGTTTCGGGGCTTATAGGCCTTCCGGGCGGCATTTTAAACGACATTACTATCGGCAGTATCTCATTTGGCTTTTTGTCTTTTATACGGTTGTAAAGCGCTTTTATCGCTTCTGCCTGCGGCGGATCGAGTTCTTTTAATATTTCGTTTTCAAAAAAATTATTATCCAATTATATTACCTCCATTAAATCTTTAATTTCGTTGAATTTAACAAACAATTCGAGTATTTTTTGACCGTGAGGGTCAAGTTCGTTATGCAGAGATGAAAGTATCTCTTTACGGCTTTGTTTTATATGCGTGTTTTGTTTCATTAAAGAAATGTAGTTTTGCAGTATTTTGTTGATATGAATAGCTTTTATAAGCGGAGACAGCTGTTTTGATAGTGACGGATCCATTATAGGCAGCATTGTGCTTAATACTGCGATATTATCCTTTTTATTTGCATTATTTTGAGAAAAAGCCGTCATAATACTTACCGCTCGTTCTATGTTGCTGTCGAAATATTGACTGTCATCCAATTTTCATCATCCCCTTTTCATAAGTATATTTCGGAAAAAATTTTTTATAACAAAAAACGTATTTATTTTCTTAAAACATTTTGACTAATTTAATATTATATGATACAATAATTTATATAGGGTTGATTATTAATAACTGTAAATTATTAGGAGGATATTATGGAAAAAATATTATTCTTTAATTATTGCGCAGTCCCGATATATTCAATAATTCTTATTTCAATATTTGTTAAAGGTGCTACAAAAGGATGGAATAATAAATTTTTTATATTTATTAATGCGATCTCACTTGCGGCAACTTTATTTGATATAGCGTTAAACCGTATGTGCCGCAGTTTACCTTTATCGGAAAGTGAATTGTTTTGGGTCACATCTTTTGAGTACGGTTATTTTTTGCTGCATAATATAACTATGCTTTTTTATCAGTTATACTTGTTTTGCGTTATGAAAACGGAGTATCTGATGAAAAACAAGGTTGTTGTATTTATACTCGGCACGCTTACTTTTTGTATGCTGTTCCTTATTTTTACAAATCCGTTTACGGGCTGGATATTTAATATTACGGCAAACAGCGGATATACAAGGGGAAAATACATATTTGCACTTTATCCTATCGTATTTGCGTTTTTCCTTTTTGGTACGGGATATCTTATAAAGTGCAGAAAGCTTATTGACGGCTGGAAATGGGCGGCGCTTATTTCATTGTATACGATAGATATAGTTGCTGTCGTTATACAGTATTTAAAACCGCTGTATCTTGTTGAAATGTTTTTTACGGGAATTGCATTTTTATTTATAATTCTTATCGTATACCGCCCCGAAGAAAATATCGATCCTTCGGTATTGCTGCCGAACTGGTCGGCATATAAAAAACATATAAATAATATTTTGCTTACCGAACAAAATGCCAAGATAGCGGTAATAAAATTTATTAACGCAAACAATGTAAGAACATACCTCGGTGAACAGCGATATAACAAATATCTGCGTAAATTGGCGGAGCCGTTTATAGAACTGCTTTACAAGGGCGGTATGCGCTTTGATATGTATTACGAGTCTCCGGGTTCGGTGTATCTTGTGCTGCTTGACCCGCCCGAGGATATAAATATAGAGAACAAACTGTTTGATATGTACCGCGCTTTGCGCAGCGAGATAATCGAAATAGAACATACGGGGGCAAAACTTAATCCGCGGGTGCTTATTATGGATATCCCCAAGGATCTGAAGAATTATGATGATATAATACATCTCGGACACGAATTTTTCGGACTCACCTCGTATCATAAAACACTGACTTATGCCGCAGATATCATAGGTTCCAAAAACTTTATGATAGAGAGCAATATGGACAGCATACTTGAACGTGCAATTACCGAAAACAGACTTGAAATGTATTATCAGCCTATCTATTCGGTAAAGGAAAAGCGATTTAACTCCGCAGAAGCACTTATCAGGCTTAAAGATAAGGAATATGGGTTTATATCCCCGGGTATATTTATCCCCGCAGCAGAGGCGAGGGGCTTGATACTGCCTATCGGTGATTTTGTAATTGAAGAAGTGTTCAGGTTTATTTCGGAAAACGATCTGCAAAAATACGGTATAGACCATATAGAACCGAATTTATCCGTTGCGCAGTGCTTACAGCCCGAACTTGCGGATAAAATAAGCGATCTTGAAGTGAAATACAATATTGATCCAAGCCAGGTCAATTTTGAAATAACGGAAACATTTTTTGACAACATCGGCGAGATAATGGATAAAAATATAAGACGTATAAGAAATATGGGCTACAGCTTTTCACTGGATGATTACGGTACGGGATATTCAAATATACAGCGTGTTTCAAGGCTGCCGTTTTCTATTATAAAAATCGATAAAAGCCTGATAGATATAATTGATTCACCCGACGGTCTTGCAATTATAAAACATACCATAGGTATGATGAAAGATATCAAAAAAGAGATAGTTGCAGAGGGTGTGGAAGATAAAGAAACCCTTGAAAAGCTCGAAGAACTCGGCTGCGACTACATACAGGGCTTTTATTTCTCGAAACCGCTGCCAAAGGATGAATTTATAGAATTTATAAAAAAGAATAACAAGTAAAGGACTTGCAAACGCAGGTCCTTTTATATATCAAGTATTTGTTTAACAAAGCGATGACCTTCATCGGCGGAAACCAC
>CAMNCZ010000177.1 GCA_946534775.1 uncultured Eubacteriaceae bacterium | reverse complement strand
GGTATGGTTCTTGATGAAGTATTGGTTTTGGGCGTGGTAATGATCACTTTAGTTTTATTTCTGCTACTTTTATTACTATCCTGCATTACGGGCAGCCTTTGTATACTTTTGCTTATTGTGATCGCATCATTTTCCTCGCTGATATCAGACCATCTGACCGCACACAGTTCACCTATCCTAAGCCCTGTAAACATACCTAAAATAATGCCGAGGGATATGCTGTCATTGCAGTTCAGAAGATGATTCTGGAGCTTTTTTTGTTCATTTAAAGACAGCATTTCGGGTTCACGAATTATCGGGCGTACATTTCTGAAATCTTTTATTCTGTCCGGAACGCCGTATTTTTGATGTACCCACGATGAAATTGCCTTTATCAGTATAACCATATCGCATATATATTTTTCCGAAAGATTTTCGCCTCTTTTGGCTGCAACAAAACCCGATAGCACCTGCTCGTTCAGTACCGAAAATCGGGTTTCCGAAAAATACGGCAGTATATGTTTGTTGATTTTTGTCAAATATGCATAAAAAGTGCTTTTTTGACGGTGATGTTGACGGGGTATATATATTATATAAAAAATAAAAAAATAGTTTTATATATAAAATTTTATTGAGGAAGGGATATTTTTTTGTCGAAATTAATTAAATAAATCAGTCAAATAAAAGTATAATTGTTAAAAATTATCGTATTGACATTTCTTAAATTAAATCGTATAATATTTTAAGAATGGCGATAAATTGGGATTTACAGAATTAAATGTCGAAATGTCTTTAGCAAATAAATCACGATTTTCCCAAAGTAAGAAACTATAAGAAAAAATTTAATAAATAAGACTTAAAATGGAGTCAAAGAATGGATAAAAAAAATCAGAATAAACCCGATGAAATAGATCTTTTGGAACTGGCGCAGGTGCTGTTGGAGCATATTTGGATAATTATAACCGTTTCGCTGCTGACGGGGCTTATTGCTTTGTGTGTGGCGGTGTTTTACCTGCCGACAAAGTATGAGTCGAGCACATTATTATATGTAAAAAATGCCAACGCCAAATCAAAAACGGTCGAAGAAGCTTATATTGATTCAAATGACCTGAAAACCGCGCAGTCACTGCTTAGTACATATATGACGGTTTTGAAGATAGATACGGTTATGGAAGAGGCTTCGGACAGGCTGGTCAAAAAGTACGGGAAAGAAAATCCCGACAATATTGATATAAAACTGTTTGCCCCCGAAACGATAAAAAAATCCGTTTCGATGTCATCGGTAAACGATACCGAGGTTATGAAAATAACGTCAAGGACAACATCTCCGCAGGCTTCGGCAGAAATTTGCAATACCATAGCAGAGATCGCTCCCGGCTTTATCGCAAAAATCGTTGATGCGGGTTCCGTTGAAATAATCGAGACAGCAAAGCCCAATTATGACCCGGTCGAACCCAATATCAAAAGAACGACCGCAATGGGAATTATGCTTGGTTTTGTTGCATCGGCGGGTATTATTGTTTTGATGTACCTGCTTGATAATTCCGTAAAATCTACCGATGATCTGACAAATAAGTTCAATAAGTCCATTATCGGTGAGGTGTTCAACTTCTCCCAGGAAAAGGGCGAAAAGCGCAAGAAACGCAAAAAAGGCGAACACAGAGAGATTTCTCCCGAAAACCTTTTGAACGAAAACACGGTCTTTACGGTGTCAGAAAGTTACAAAACAATGCGTACAAATGCTGTTTTTGCACTTTCGCCGTTTGATAAAAAGGTGTTTGCTGTTACATCCGCAAATGCCGCAGAGGGTAAATCCACAACGACCTCAAACCTTGCTATCGCATTTTCACAGACGGAAAACAAGGTGCTGCTTATCGATGCCGATATGAGAAAACCTACCTTGCACAAGCTGTTTCAGGTAAAGAATAATGCAGGTCTTTCTTCTGCAATAGGTAAGATGAACAGATTGGAAGAATGTATCCACGTTGGGGTGAGGAAAAATCTCGACCTTATGACAGCGGGACAGATACCTCCCAACCCTTCGGAATTGCTTGACTCACAGCAGTTTGAAAATATAATCGACAAACTTGCAAGCGAGTATGACTATATCATAATCGATACTCCGCCCGTAAATGTGGTAAGTGACGTTCTGGTTATGTCAAGGTCAATCGCAGGTGCGATGTTCGTTACAAAACACGGCAGCACGACTTATGACAGCATCGAAGATGCACTGAAAAAGTTGGAATTAGCTGATATCAAGATGCTTGGTTTCATCCTTAACAATGTTATGGCAAACCACGGCGGCAAGTATTACAGCTATTACAAATATAAATACGGCTACAAGTATGGCTATAAGTATGGTTATAAATACGGTTATAACTATAGCTACGGTGAACAGCCGTCAGACGATTCGGAAAAATCCGAAACAAAGTCTGCATCGAAAAAGAAAGAAAAGCAATAAAAGTAAAAAAATAAATTTTAAAGGACAGTTGTGAAATGGAAAGTAAGGCCGATAATAGCAAAAGCCATTCTAAGAAAAAAAGAATAGAACACTGGCAAGTGATATCGTTACTTTTGGCGGCTTATGACATTATCGCTATACATATTGCATATTTCACAGCGCTATGGGCAAGACACGACTTTATTTACTCCGCTATTCGCGAGGATTTTTTGACAAGATATCAGGTGTTCATAACACCGTATTCTTTAGTTTGTGTATTGGTATTCGCGTTTTTCAAACTTTACAAAAGTATGTGGCGTTTTGCCAGTTATACGGAACTTATCAGAACAATAGAAGCCTGCATCATAACAACAGTAGGGCATACGGTGTTTATTGTTTTGCTGCTTGGCAGAATGCCCGTGAGTTATTGCTTTTGGGGTGCGATCCTCCAGTTTGTGCTTGTACTCGGAATAAGATTTTCTTACAGAATATTGATATTCCTGCGTTCAAGGCTTTCAAGACCCGAGGGACCCGTTGACCGTGTAATGCTTATCGGTGCAGGTTCGGCAGGTCAGATGATACTTCGCGATATTGCCAATGCGTCGGAGGTCAACGAACAGGTAGTTTGTATAATAGATGACAACCCCAACAAGTGGAATCGCTTTTTGGAGGGTGTTCCCGTAGTGGGCGGCAGGGATGATATTCTTCTCAATGCCGATAAATACAAGGTCGACAAGATTTACTTCGCTATTCCCAGCGCAAGCGTTGAGGAAAAGCGCGAGATCTTGAATATATGTAACGAGACAGGCTGTGAATTGAAGCAGCTTCCCGGTATGTATCAGCTTGTACTGGGTCAGGTGACTGTCAGTGCGATGAAAAATGTTTCCGTTGAGGATCTGCTCGGCAGAGAACCGATAAAGGCCGATATGAAAGAGGTTTTTGACTTTATCAATGATAAGGTGGTTCTTGTTACGGGCGGAGGCGGTTCGATAGGCAGCGAGTTATGCCGACAAATAGCGGCACATAACCCGAAACAGCTGATAATCTTTGATGTATACGAGAACAATGCTTATGCTATTCAGCTTGAACTTAAAGAAAAGTATCCGGAATTGAATCTGGAAACGCTGATAGGTTCGGTGCGTGACAGCCGCAGGATGTTCCAGATATTCAATGATTACCGACCGCAGATTGTCTATCATGCGGCGGCACATAAACACGTTCCTCTCATGGAAGACAGCCCGAATGAGGCGATAAAGAATAATGCCATAGGCACATATAAAACCGCCTATGCGGCAATGGTACACGGTTGTGAGAGATTTGTCCTTATCTCAACGGATAAGGCAGTAAATCCAACAAATATAATGGGCGCAAGCAAGCGTCTTTGTGAAATGATAATCCAGAGTTTCGATGCCAAGATAAAAGAGGGCAAAGCGAACGAACTGGTGCAGCTTTTCACACATGAGGGCGAGGAAAACGCCGATAAGGACGGTACGGGTTCTGTATTCAAAAATATAAAGACAGAATTTGTAGCAGTCCGTTTCGGTAATGTTCTCGGCAGTAACGGCTCGGTCATCCCTCTTTTCAAGAAACAGATCGAAAAGGGCGGCCCCGTGACAGTTACTCACCCCGACATAATCAGATACTTTATGACCATACCCGAAGCCGTAAGCCTTGTAATGCTTGCTGGTACTTACGCAAAGGGCGGCGAGATCTTCGTC
>CAMNCZ010000176.1 GCA_946534775.1 uncultured Eubacteriaceae bacterium | reverse complement strand
TTCGTATTTGTGCCGTTCAATGCCGTAACCCACGACATTTACAACATAAGCAAGCGCAAAGCACACCACCGATGCGGCAAAACAAAATTTTGCTTCTTTGATTTTTTTAAGTTTGGGAGAAATTTTTTCGGACTTTCCCATTATATCAGCCCCTTTGTATAAGCTCCAGCAATATTTTATCGTTTTCTCTTGCTTTTTCACTCATAATATCGGCGCGGGACTTTAATTTTTGCTTATATGCATCCATATTTTTGAACACATCCATCGCTTTTGCGGTAATTTCATCGCTGTTAAGGCGCTTTGTGCGCACATCGCCCGCTTCGGGCATATCAAGTTCCTGCAAATAGTACTCCACCTTGGGGTCGTAAATAACACCCAGCATAGGCACATTTTTTACCGCCGCAAAAATAAGGGTGTGCAGGCGCATACTTATCATCAAATCAAAACAGCCGACCAAACCCAATATTTCCGACGGGTTATAGCGTTTTTTGAACATATACGCCTTTTCGTGCATATCATCTATAACTTTTTGCGATATTTCCAGATCACGCGGGTATTCCATAGGCAATAAAACGATAGTTTTGCCCTTTTTCGCCAAATCATCGCAGGTCTTTGCAAGTTTTTGCACAAAATCATCACCAAATTTGGCCTTGTTCCACGCCCTTACGGAAACGCCGACCATTTCACCCTTTGCAAGCGGGATATTTTCGGCTTTGAATATGCTTTTTGCCTTTTCCTCGTCGACGGACTCCAGCGTAAAAGCGGGGTCGGCCGTAACGGTGATATCGCTGCGGTCAACACCGATACTTCTCAGATCGGCCTCGGAGAGTTTTTCACGCAGTGTGATAACGTCCACATTTGAGAGGACTTTTTTGACCAATCTGCGGTTTTTCTCGCCGTTTACGGGGCCGATGCCGTTTGCGTAGACCATAACACGCTTGCCGAAAAGTTTAGCGGTTTTGATTATGCTGAGGTAGTACAAAAGCGAACGCGTACTGGTGCCGTCCTGCAAAAGTGTGCCGCCGCCGCTTAAAACAACATCGCTTTTTAAGATAGCGCCAAGCACCGCAAAAAGGCTGAATCTCTGTACAGAGTTCACATTATATTCGGTTTTTGTAAATTCGGGCTTATTTGAAAGGGCGGTTATTTCAAGGTTTAAAGGCAGGGCACGGATATTTTTCACCATTGCCTGCAAAATAGCCTCGTCACCGCAGTTTCCAAAACCGTGGTAGCCCGCTATCAAAAGCTTCGTCGTTTTAGTCAAGGTATTGACCTCCATTTGTTATTTTTTTACTTGGGTCACAACTTTTGGCAAAGCCAAAAGCCAATTGCGTGCAATTGTCCGCATCTATCTTTGCGGTTGATTGCTCTGCGTCCCCAAACCCCGCACTTACTTTCTGAGAAAGTAAGCAAAGCATTGCCGCGAACTAAGTTATTGTCATTTTAACGCCTTCGCCGCAGCTTTACTTGATTTACCGCAAATGTATATTTGCGGGAGGGGGAGTTCGCACGCGGAAATACCCCTAAATCATTAATTACTCGTCCGCGGCATCGCTTTGCCTACTTTGGCGCCAAAGTAGGCGCGGGTGTGGGGCGCGCAGCCCCACAAACTACTTCTTTCTTCGATTCGCTGCGTGGGGCGCGCAGCCCCACAAACTATCTCTTTCTTCGATTCGCTGCGTGACGCTTTGCGCGCAGATAATCCTTCCTTTCGTGGAACCATATAGCCATTATCACGCCCACAAACATCCAGAAAACCGTACACATCATCGGCACTTCAAACACGTTTTCAACGCAGTTATGCACTATAACACCCGTAAGCCCCGCGGCAATGCCCGCCGTAAGTTCTTTAAGCCGCTTGTCCCTTACTATGCTTACGGTGCGCAGACTGTTTATAATAACACAGTACATCAGCCCAAGCATTGCCACAACACCGACAATGCCCGATTCCACCGCAGTTTTAAGATAATAGTTATCCATATAAAAAGTTTCTGTATACTCGCCGTCAAGCAGGGTCGAAAGCCCGTGATTCATAGCCACGGCGCCGCCGAAATGCCCGAGACCCACACCGAAAGTCGGGAAGAAACTCAATATCCTCGCACCCGTCAGCCAACGCACCAATCGTCCGCCGCGCAGGCTCGATTCAATATATTCGGGGCTTAACATATAGGTTATTCTGTTGCCGACACTCGGCACAAGCAAAACCACCAAAACAGCCGCTGCTATGCCGGGTGCAAGCAAACGCTTGTCCTTTATAAGCACATACACCGCAAAAGCCACCGCAAAGCCTATCCACGCGCCGCGCGAGAAAGTGAAAAGCAGACTGCCCATCATAGCAAGCGCCGCGCAGCCGAAAACGGCTTTTATAACTTTGTTTTTTTCGCCAAAGGCAAGCCCCAGCGATATCGGTGCGCCCAAAGTCAGCAGCGACCCAAATATATTCGGGCTTGTCAGTATCGAGTAAACGCGCGTTCTCACACCCGCCTCGTTTTGGTCCACCCAGCCTGCGGGCATTTCAACACCGATTATAAACTGATAAATACCGTGCAGCGCCATAACGCCGACAACAACGGCAAAAAATTTCGATACCCACACTGCCCTTTCCTTGTTTTTCACAAGGCGTATAACAACATAGTACCAAAGAATATACTGTACCACGACCCTCAGACCTTCAAGCGAAATTTTCGGGTCGGGAGAATTTACAAGAAAAATAACGCACATTACCGACAAAAAGCCGAATATCGGTATATCCATAGGTGAGAACACCATACCGCGGCAGTCGCGGTTATGCACCGCCCATTTCCAGACACACAAAAGCACCATACCAAGGAAAAAGGCCTCGTCCCACATACCCGCAAAGGCAGGGACAAAACTTCTTAACATATAATCGACCAGCGAATATGCGCCGAGTATATACAGCGCTATCGTGTAATCGGTAAGCACTATGGCCGCCGCCGTAATAAAGGCGATCACCGCCATTGCAATGACCACATCCACCGCAAGACTGCCCACATCACCTGTAATAAGGCCAAAAAACAGCCCCAGTACGGCGCCTGCAACAACTATGCCCGTAAGCAGCACCAACCTGCCGTAACCGCGGATATTTCGCACCGCGCGGCAGAACGCACTGTAATGAAACAACCTGTGAAGCCACTTTCCAAGCGGTTTCATAAGCCTGTCAAATATATGTGTTATCCCGTAAAAAAATTTGTATATAAGGCTGTGTTCGTAAGCGCAGCCACGATAAAAATATTTTCTTAAAAGATTATATGTGCCGCTTTTATGCCATATAAACGCGATACGCTTTACCACGCGCGCCAGTTTGCTGCGGTCGTAAGCGACCAAAAGCCAAATAAGGCACTTGACAAAAAAACTGCCTTTTAAAATTTCCAACATTAATATCAATCCTTAATTTTACTGTTCAACAGCAGCTTCCGTAACCTGTTCCGCAGGCTGTTCCGTAGGTCTGGGCACGCTTGTCGGCAGCAGATACTCTTCGGGTACTTTGCCGTTTTGCAGCTTGTTTATCGTGTCTGCGGAAAGTTCGTCCTCAAACTCGACCCGTCTTACCTTTGCACCGCTTTCAACACGCTGTGTTTTAAAGATAAACTGATAGCCCACACGCACTTCCTGCTCGCCAACCTTTAAAATAACGCTGTTGGGGCTTATTTTTTCCCTTACCACTACCGTAACGTCTTTCCATAACGGGTGCTGACTGAGTACCGCCTTGCCCGTTGAATCGTAGCCGACATAAGCAGCGGGTTCTTCGTTTACGGCCACTATCTCGGCATCCGTATATTTGCCGTTTGCCACAAGATGATCGCCAATGCTTATAGTCTTGCTGACCTCGGGCACCATCTGGTTGCAGTACAGCGTTACATAGCAGTATTCATCGGGTGCGCCCGAACCTGCGCCGTCGGTATTAACGGCCTTTGAAGCCTTTTTGTAGATAACGGCGCCGATAAGTGCGATAACCACAAGTATAACAAACAGGTCAACAATATTTATTTTTCCGAATAATCGGCCTCTTCTGTCAAGTATTTTCATTTTTTTCATTTTTTATTTATTATTTATTATTTTTTTATAGATAGCTTCGTGCGTGTCCGCCATACTTTCAACGACAAACTTTGCCTTCGCCTTTTTAT
>CAMNCZ010000175.1 GCA_946534775.1 uncultured Eubacteriaceae bacterium | reverse complement strand
CCACCCCCGCCGCATCATCTGCGCCAAGCACCGTGTCCCCGCCCGAGGTTATCTTTCCGTCGGGGTGCAGAATCGCACGTTTGCCGATGCCCGGAGCGACCGTGTCGGTGTGCGCCGATAAAAGGACGGGTTCGCCCGCCAGCCCGCCCGGAATATAGGCGTAAATATTGTGCATATCGTCAGTTTCAGCACTTATCCCCATCTCCGCAAGCCGCGCGGTCAGGTATCGCACCATATTTTCCTCGCCAAACGAAACACTGTCTATGGCGACCAGCCTGCAAAATGTATCCGTAAGCCTGTTTTTATTTACCATATATACCCTCCGAAAATAAAAGCATAGTTTATTGGTATGAATATCTTACCCGAATATCGGGATTTTGTCAAGGGGATTACGAGTGTAAATGATATTCCCCATTTCCGACAAATCTCCCAATTCACGGATTGCAAAACGAAAAAACTTATGTTATAATCAAAAGGTATGATTATTCGGAAAGAGATGAAAATATGAAGTATTTGCTTGATATACATACGCATACCGTGGCGAGCGGGCACGCTTACAGCACGGTAAAGGAAAATATCGACTATGCGCGCGAGGCGGGGTTGGCGCTGCTTGGCATAAGCGATCACGCGCCCGCTATGCCGCACGCGACGCAGGATTTTTACTTTGCCAATCTGGGCATACTGCCGCGGCGGTTCGGCGGGCTTGAAGTGCTGTTCGGTGTGGAGCTGAACATTCTGGACTATGACGGAAATGTCGATTTAAAGCCGCGTTTGCTGAAATGCACCGATTATGCGATAGCCAGCCTGCACCCGCCCTGCATACGTCCGGGCACGGTCGAGGAGAACACGGCGGCGCTTGTAAACGCCATAAAAGATCCGTACATAAATATCATCGGCCACCCCTGCGACCCGCGCTATCCCTTTGATATCCCCGCTGTTGTAAGGGCGGCGGAGGAAAATAATGTGCTGCTTGAGATAAACAACTCGTCCTATAACCCCGACAGCGGGCGGCGCGGCGGCGAGAAAATGACGGTGGAGATGCTTGAAGAGTGCAAAAAACGCGCCTTGCCCGTCATACTTGGCAGCGATGCGCATTTTTACAGCCTTATCGGCGATTTTTCGCGGACATTCCCGCTGCTTGAACAGGCGGCGATGCCCGAGGAACTTATCATAAACCGCAGTGTAGAAGAGTTGAAAAATTTTTTGGATAAAAAGAGGAAAACCGAATGAACGAAAAATTGAAAAGTGAGGCCGTTGATTATCTGTTTGACGGCATATTACAGCTGAAAACGCAGGAAGAGTGCTACACGTTTTTTGCCGATTTGTGTACGGCGCACGAGGTACAGTCGCTGGCACAGCGGCTTGAGGTGGCGAAACTTCTCAGAAAGGGCGAAACGTACCAGTCCATTGCCGCCAAAACGGGGGCATCAACGGCTACCATAAGCCGCGTAAACCGCAGTATGACCGACAGTCACGGCGGATATGACATAGTTTTTAATAGGATCGGAGAAGAAAAATGACAGAAGAAATGTTAAACAAACTAAACCCAATGCAAAAACAGGCGGTCATCACCACCGACGGCCCGCTTTTGCTGCTTGCGGGGGCGGGTTCGGGCAAAACGCGCGTTCTTACGCACCGCATCGCCTACCTTATCGACAACGGCGTAAGGCCGTGGAACATACTTGCCATCACCTTTACCAACAAGGCGGCAAAGGAGATGAAAGAGCGTGTTTCGGCGCTTTGTGAGGAAGGAAAGGATGTGTGGGTAAGCACCTTCCACTCCACCTGCGTGCGCATTTTAAGGCGGGATATCGATAAACTGGGCTATACCAACCAATTTACCATATACGACACCTCGGACAGTGAAAGGCTTATGAAAAACATTTACAAGGCCTACAACATAAACGATAAGGTGTACCCCGTAAAGGGCGTTCTGGCGGAGATAGGCCGTCAGAAAGACAGGCTGGTCACGCCCCGCGAGTATATGATAAGCGTTGAAAAGGATTTTCGTATGAAAAAGGTGGGGGAGCTGTACCAAATATACCAGGATCAGCTTAAACAGAACAACGCGCTTGACTTTGACGACCTTATTTTCAAGACCGTTATGCTTTTCCGCGGCTTCCCCGAGGTATTGGAGAAATATCAGGACAGATTTAAGTATATAATGGTAGACGAATATCAGGATACCAACGCTTCGCAGTATCAGCTGATAAAGCTTTTGGCGGGCAAATACGGCAATTTGTGCGCCGTAGGTGATGACGACCAGAGCATTTACGGCTGGCGCGGTGCCGATATACGAAACATTCTTGATTTTGAAAAAGATTTCAGAAATACGCAGGTAATAAAGCTGGAACAAAACTATCGTTCCACACAAAATATTCTTGATTCAGCGAATACGGTCATTCGCAACAACAACGCGCGCAAGGCGAAAAGCCTTTGGACAGATCGGGAAAGCGGCGAGAAGATAACCGTTTTCCGTGCGGAAAGCGACCGCGCGGAGGCGGCGTTTGCGGCAAAAACGATAATTGACGGCCACGATGCGGGCAAAAGCTATGCCGATTATGCGGTGTTGTACCGAAATAACGCCATTTCGCGTGTGTTTGAGGAGGCCTTTGTCTCGGCGGGCATACCGTACAGGCTGCTTGGCGGCACACGTTTCTATGACCGTCTTGAAATAAAAGATATGCTCGCATATCTGCGCTTTATCGCAAATCCAAACGATATGATATCCTTTTCACGCATCGTCAACGTCCCCAAAAGGGGCATAGGCGACAGCACGGTGGAAAAATTTATCAATTACTGTATGGAGACCGAGACCCCCGTTATGACGGCGCTTTCTATGCCCGAAA
Source organism: uncultured Eubacteriaceae bacterium (assembly GCA_946534775.1). Taxonomy (GTDB): domain Bacteria; phylum Bacillota; class Clostridia; order Lachnospirales; family CAG-274; genus RGIG4310. The sequence goes on along the minus strand of CAMNCZ010000175.1, from coordinate 1,333 downwards.
TGATACCCGATATCAAGTCCAGGGCTAAATCGCTGTACGATTTCTACCTATTAATAAACGAACTTTCTTCACCCGAGCTGACCGAGGATGTGGCGGGGCTTATAAAGGCCGTTTTGTACAAGACGGGCTACAATGCGGCACTTGTTGCCGAAAACACCGACGAATCTCTCGGCAGGCTTGAAAATATCGAGGAACTTGTCAGCAAGGCGGCGGAGTTTACGGAGTCGGCAAGCGGTCAGACGGGCCTTGCGGGCTTTTTGGAGGAAGTTGCGCTGGTTGCCGATGTGGACTCTATGGAAGACGGCGAAAATGCGGTCGTGCTGATGACACTGCACTCGTCAAAGGGCCTTGAGTTTGATACCGTCTTTCTTGCGGCCTTCGAGGACGGCATCTTCCCCGGCTACAGGGCTATGCAGTCCGAGGTGCTTACCGCTATGGAGGAGGAACGCAGGCTTTGTTATGTGGGCATAACCCGCGCAAAACGCAAACTTTACATAACCCTTGCAAAAAGCCGTATGCAGTTCGGCCAGACACAATACAACAAGGAATCCCGCTTTTTAAGGGAACTGCCCAAAGAACTGCTGGATATAAAGCAGACGGGGGCGGCGGCAAAGGCAAGCGGTGCCGTACAAAGGCCCGCGCCCGCAAAACAGAGCTATGTGCCGCAGACACGCTATTCCACAAAGCCCGTAAACAACTACAATATGCCCGCACCTAAGGAGTTTACCCTTAATTACGGGGTGGGCGACAAGGTAAAACACCTTAAATTCGGCATTGGCACGGTAAAGGATATCACACCTGCGGGCGCCGATTTTGAGGTAACGGTGGAATTTATGGCGGGTACAAAAAAACTGCCCGCAAAAATAGCAAACCTTAAAAAGATTTAAATTGTCATTTATGCCAAATTTACATTTGCCCCAAACCTAACCTTGAAAATAAGTGTTTTACACGACCCACTATATATAGTTGCCAAAACACAATTTTGTAGAATTGTTTAATAATTATTACTAAAAAAAAGTCCGTTTATTGTGCAAAGTGTAAAAAGTGAAAAAAATTTAGGATTGAAATTGACTTTTCGCGATTTATCATTTATAATTAAACCTGTACAAATATGTTCTTTTGGGGTGTGGTATACCTAAAAGAGGGTATTAAAAATTTTAAAAGGAGGAAGTACAATTGAAAAAGACAACAAAAAGAATTGTAAGTGCTATACTTTCCGCGAGTATGCTTCTTACAAGTGTTTTTGTAAATCCTGTGTACGCTGCTGAAACTTCTACAGCAAGCGCAGTCACAGCTTATGCAGAAAACACAGTCAGCGTTGTTTTTGCCGATA
>CAMNCZ010000174.1 GCA_946534775.1 uncultured Eubacteriaceae bacterium | reverse complement strand
GCGGCACGCAGTCGGCGCAAGTAAACGCCCAAAGTCCAAGGACTTTTGTCGTTTAATATAAAATTTATTCAAGAGGTGCTAATTATGAAAAACAAACTTACTTTAATAAAAATTATGTTCGGTTCATCGATATTGTTCGTTGCCCTTTTTGTGGGCTTTTATATCTGGGGCATACACAACTGCCGCAATATCTACGAAATGTTCGACTGCACTTTGCCGTTTTTGTTTTTGGCGATGTTTTCTATCGCAGGCCTCGGCATAACGCAGCAGTTATTCTACAACGATGCGGCGGAGATAAAAAACAGGCTGCCCCGTCTTGACAAAAAAAACGCGGTCAAACACTCCGAAAAGCGGGATAAAAAGCACAGAACAGATAAAAGATTTGAAAAAAGATACACCATAAGGACCTACGCAAGAGACGGCGTGCATACCAAGCACATAAATTTACGCGGGGATTACGGTATGCTCAGATCCGCCTGATATTTAAAGGCTTCCTTAAAAATATATACATATATGAAAAAGCATACCCGCAAAAACACCGTGAGTATGCTTTTTCCTTATAAAAGTACCCTTATATCATCCAGCTTGAAAGATATTTGTTTTTAAGCCTGCCCTTTTGCACCTTGCCCCAGCCAATAGGATAACCGTCGGCGCAGACAAGTGCCCAGCCGTCCTTGCAGCCAACGGCAAAACTTTCGCCGCGCATATATCGCATAAGGTCCGCATCATCAAGCGAAAAATCCACGCTTATTTTGGCCTGCGGCTTTTTAAGCGCCATTGCAAGCGCCTGGCTCGGCTCGAAACGCTTTGTTTTTATATCGCCCAGATAAAGGCCGCTGCGCATTACCCGCAGTCCTTTAAGCCCAAGCCCAAGCGGCACCATAAGCACCTTTCCCTGATGTACGAATAGATGTTTGTCCGCAAAATCAAAATCAAGATATTTTTCCGCAAAATCGTAAAACTCGGCAAGTTCCTTGTTTTTGGCTTTGCTTTCTTTTTCGTATACCTCGGACATCTCCTCGCCCTCGGTTTTTTGCAAAAGACAGATAAAATGGCCCTCACCGTGTATTTTATGCGGCCACAGCCTGCCCGCGCCCTCAAATGCCTTATCGGCACCGCTCCATTCGGGGCGGCCGCGGTCAAAGCCAAGGTTTTTGTCTATTTCGACCACCTTGTAACAGGGATGTTTTTCGATAAACTCGTTTAACATACCCTCGTTTTCCTCGGGCGCAAAAGTACAGGTGGAGTATGCGATAATGCCGCCCTTTGCAAGCAGTCTGTCCGCGTGGTGCAGTATTTCCCGCTGAAGCCCCTGACAAAACTCGGTCTTGTGGCTTTCCCAACTTTTTACGGCCTCTTCGTCTTTTCTGAACATACCTTCGCCGCTGCACGGTGCATCAACTATTATTTTATTGAAAAAATGCGGCAGTTTATCCGCAAGCCTTTCGGGCGTTTCATTTGTGATAACGCAGTTTGGCACGCCGCAGACTTCGACATTTTTTAAAAGAGCCTTGCATCTGCTTGCGCTTATATCGTTGCTGACAATAATGCCCTTGCCGCCGAGTTTTGCAGCCGCCTGCGTGCTTTTGCCGCCGGGCGCCGCGCAAAGGTCAAGCACTCTGTCGCCCTCTTCAACGGGCAAAACGGCACCCGTTGACATTGCCGAGGGTTCCTGTATATAAAACAGCCCCGCATTGTAATAAACGTGTTTTGACGGCCGCACATCGGCACCGTAGTAAAAGCCCGTTTCGCACCACGGTATAGGCTCTGTCGCAAACGGCAGTTTCGCGCGCAGTTCGTCGGGAGATATTTTAAGCGTATTTGCCCGCAGACCGTAATATCTGCCGTGATCAAAACTTTTTAAATAATCGTCATATTCGGCACCGAGAAGTTTTTTCATTTTTTCGGTATAAGCTATAGGCAGTTCCATATTTTTTCCTTTCAGATATAATTATTCAGATATAATTCGGATGTTATTTGTAAAGTGTTACAATGGTTTTAAACAGGTCGCCGTCAATAACTATCTCAAGCATACCGCCGTGAAGTTCCACAATGCTTTTTGCTATTGAAAGCCCGAGACCCGAACCCTCGGTGCTTCTGGAAACATCACCGCGTTTAAAGCGCTCAAACAGCTCCGCGCCGTCAAAATCCAGCGGGTAGTTGGATATATTTTTAAAAGTTATGATGACCCTGTCGTCCTCTTCATTCATATTTATATATCCGCGCGAACCTTTCGGCGAATATTTAAGTATATTGGTAAGCAAATTATCGAAAACGCGCCACATACGCTGTCCGTCCATATCAAGCACTATCGGGTGATCGGGCAGTTCCATCCTGAATTCTATGCCCGACTGCGAGATTTTATAGTCAAGCTCGCCCATTGTCTGCTTTAAAAGCGATACCACGTCCGACGGCATTTTTTCAAGCTTCATCTGGCCGCTGTTGAGTTTTGACGCCTCAAAAAGGTCCTGTATAAGCACATTCAGCCTTTTGGCCTTGTCATTTGCTATATCAATATACTCCTTTGCGCTTTCGTTGTCAAGGTCAAGCGTTTTTAAAAGCGACAGATAATTTATTATAGATGTAAGCGGTGTTTTAAGATCGTGCGAAACATTTGTGATAAGTTCCGTCTTTAAGCGCTCGCTTTTTATCATCTCTTCAAGGTTGGCTTTAAGCCCCGCATTAATGTTGTTAAGGTTGTTTATGGGCTTTGAAAACGGCCCGTGTTCCTCGGGGATAGCGGTGATATTGCCGTTTGCCATTTCCCTTATATAGTATTTCAGCTTTGAGGTATTGTTCATATACTTGAACACAAGCCACAGCAGCAGACAATACAGCCCGTACAAAGACAGCGCAAACACCGCATTTATAGCCGATGCGTTGGAGGCGTATATAACAAGCGGCGCCAGCGGAAGTATCCACATTGCCATAATTGCGACACTCAGCACAAAAACTATCTGTTCGCTTGCTTTTGCGGCTATCTTCATATCGTTTATGCAGTCCGCCACAAACCTTGACTCGGGCTCGTCAACAATATGCAGTCTGCGTTTGCAGTATCCCGCGATATGCATAAATGCCATAACTATTATAAGCATCGCAGCAGCCGTGAACATAACGCGGAAAACAACGCCCGAAATATCCATACTTGCCACAAGATATGACATACGGAAATTTTTGTAAATAAGCATTCGGTAAAAATAAACACCTATTATTATCGAAACGATTATCTTTACCGTAAGCGGCAGCAGCATATACCATTCAAACAGTTTTTCGCGGAAACTCACCATTTCTTCGCGCCTGTATATCAGCACATACGCCAGCAGTATAATGCCTGTCACATAAAAAATAACGGGCAGATACACCGACGATATCACCTTATTTACGGTATAAAGCCTGTAAGTGTAATTTATTTCATCGGTCATAGCCTGGCTAAGGCCGTTTACGGGCAGCGAGATAAGGCAGATATACCGCGCCTTTGCAAACGAAAGGTTAAGCGCCTCGCCGTTGAAAGTTTCGTCAAAAATACTGTCGGATATCGCAGCATAATCATAATATTTTTCATTGAAAATATCCTCGGTATTGGTGGCAACGCAGTAATTGAGTTCCCTGTTGTATAAATAAAAATGCAGATCGTGCATTGCGGCGATATAGTTTTCAATGCTGCGGTAGTTTTCTATCGTCTCGGACAGCATTTTTTTCCTCTCCGCTATTTCATCTGAGGTAAGGGAAGCAATGTCTTTTTGATAAAGTTCCTCGGGATAAGGCACATTTATGCGGGATTCGATCGGTTCCTCGGCATTTATATCCGCACTGCCGTCCCTGTCGCTGTAATTTGGGTTTTCCTCAACTTTTCTGCCGAAAATATCCTCTATAGGTACATCCTGCGTATCATTGCCGCCTGACGATATGCTTTGCAGGTCGTGCAGATATTCCACAGCCTTGTCCTCGTCAAAATTTTTGTAATAGATATAATACCGCTGAATATTTTTTGCAAGACGTATCACCTCGGCACGCACAACGGCATTATCGTGTATATAACCGTTATTCGGCATAACGCTTTCAAGCCCCACGCTGAAACCGCAGGCAAAAAGCAGCCAGATGACCACCATAAGAAAATAGGACGATGCCTTATTTGGAGATTTTGTATCCAACACCCCACACCACCTTTAAATAAATAGGTTCTTTCGGATTTACCTCTATTTTTTCGCGTAT
>CAMNCZ010000173.1 GCA_946534775.1 uncultured Eubacteriaceae bacterium | reverse complement strand
AGGCAGACGCTTTTGTTTTCGGCGACTATGCCGAAAGGTATCGTTGATATTGTAAATAAATACCAGAACGATCCCGTACATATAAAGGCGGAGTCGGAAAAGACCGCAATGCCCGATATAAAGCAAAATTACATAGAAATGAAGGATAAGACCAAACCCGAGGCTTTGTGCAGGATAATAGAATATTATCAGCCCGGGCTTGCAATGGTTTTTTGCAATACAAAAAAACGTGTTGACACGGTCACGGAAAACCTGAAAGCGCGTGGTTTTTCCGTCGAAGGACTGCACGGAGATATGGAGCAGCCCAAGAGAGACAAAGTTATGAAAAAATTTCGCAGCGGAAGGGTGAATATCCTTGTGGCAACCGACGTGGCGGCAAGAGGCATAGATGTCGAGAATGTGGAGTTGGTTATAAATTACGATCTGCCGCAGGAAGAAGAGTTTTATGTGCACAGGGTAGGCAGAACGGGCCGTGCGGGCAAAAGCGGCACGGCGATAAGTTTTGTGGCGGGAAAGGAAAAAGAAAGGCTGAAAAGCATAACCACTCTTATAAATAAGAAGATAAAACCGATGCCTTTGCCGTCTTATGACGATATTGTAAAGGAAAAAATAAATCGGCTTATACAAAATGCACAAAAAGAGACCCTTCAGGGCATAGAAAAATATGTTGATATAGTGGAAAAACTTGGTGAAAATACAATAAGCCCCGTGCTGTTGGCTGCGGGATTGATAAAGATGAATATAAAAGAAACTGATCCCGACGGTTTTGGCGATATAGATGAAGGCCCCGAGATAAGAATGATATATATAGATATCGGCAGCAGGGACGGCGTGAGGATAAAGGATATAGTAGGCGCGCTTGCGGGAGAGTGCGGCATACAGGGCAGTGTTATCGGGGATATACAAGTGGAAAACGAATATACATTGGCAGAGGTGCCAAAAAAGTATGTAAGAGATATAATGAAAGGAATGAAGGGCAAAAAAATAAAGAAAAAGTCGGTTTCCGTAAGTGTTGTAAAGGAAAATCGATTTGAATAAAGCCGGTTAACGTTTTGTGCAAAATTTGAACGCAAAAAAATTGTATTTGTTTAAAATAGATAAAAATTATTAAATTTTTGTTAAGATTATTAAAATAAATTCATCTTGAATAATTTTTTAATAAATGCTATAATAAGTCAAATGGGAGAAGTGTTTACTTTTTCCGTAAATATTACCGATATAGGGATATGTCGGTTTGAATGCTCGATATTGTTTTACGGTGTTTGGCCGTTTTGGAATGTTGGGGGTTTGATACTATTAAAATTAAATAAGGGGGAATAAAACTGTATGAAAAATGACAGACCAACAAAACGAAGAATCAAACGTTCTGTAATATCGTTGGTTATGGCTGTGGCTATGGTTTTCGGCAGCATCACATATAAAAATATAGATGTTGGCGTTAAGACTGTAGAAGCGGCAACTCCGTCAAAGCAAGATGCAGCAAGTGCGGTCAACTACAGTTCGATTCTGGGACGTGCCGTTGAATACGGTATATTAAGTGAACGTTTTGAAAAGAACAGTCACTTTGAATCGACTATAGCTACTTTTACTTATGACGGTACCGATAACGACGATATCGACCTGACAGATACAGGTACAGCCCAGGTAATGGTCGGTGAGCTTACACCGGGTTCCGCATTGGAATTCGATAAGTCCGGTACCGGCAGCAGCAAAACGATGGCTGTTAATGTTGAGGCACCCAAGGAAGTACTTGATAAGACAAGTGCAAGAGCAGGTCTTGCTGCTACACTCGTTAAAAAGGAAACCGATAAATCTGCCATAAGAAACAACATTGACAGAATGATCAAAAACATTACCGAAAAATCGCAGGATCTTTACAACAAAGCTACAGATCCCAGCTATGCGGTCGATATTTCTTCGGTTAAGAAGAAAATAGGCGGTAAGTACCATATTGATCTTACAGATCCGTCGTTTGAAAACAAGGTAGTTTATATCAACTGCGATGAGGATACCGAACTTCTTTCGGCTATTTCGGGTACGGATGATCTTTATTTTGATAAGTTATCAAGTACGGTAGTTGTAATGAACCTTGGTACAAGCGGCAGCATAAGACTCGGTAAGTATGATGTTACTCCTATAGATGGGGATAATGCAGGCGTAACTATCGCTTCGGATACCAATCACAGCGGTAATGTTACCTTACACAACAAGCAGGTTGACAAAGAGATCGCTCAGAAGATCATCTGGAACCTGCCTAATGCGACAGCGGTTGACATCAATATTTCTGCAGGTACTTATCTTGTACCCAACAAAAATGCGGTAGTTCAGGTTTCAACTTCTTCCGCAGGTTGGGTGGCAACAGGCGGTACTTTCCAGCTTAACTCCGAGTGGCATTACATCTATGAAGGTGTAAGCGAAAATACAAACTCGGATGCCGAAGGTCAGATACACTTTGCTGCGCGTAAGGCGTTTACACACGCTTATAACGGTATGCAGACAAAGGAAGATACAACGATCTTTGCAAAGGGCGGAGATTATAAATTTGATTTTTACGAAACGGACGAAAACTTCAATACCGCAGGCGTAACGGCAAAGGTAGTTGAAAACAACGATACAAATAAGATCAAGTTTCCTGTACTCAGCTTCTATACAAGCACGGAGGGCGTTTCGGAAGATCTTCTTAAATATGTTGTGGAAGACGGCGAATCAAAAACTTTCTACTATGTAGCAAAGGAAGAAAATGCCGGTACAACAAATTCTGAAACAGGTGTTACCAATTCAAACGGTGAGATAGATATCACACTTGTTGTTACAAATTACAAAGGCGTTTTATCTTATACAGTATCTTCAAGGACATATCTTGATTCGGATAAAACACAAGTGGCAAACCTTTACAAGGCAAATAACAACGTTGATATGTCGGGTATTGAGTTCTCACTGGGTGCTTTCTTCAACAAGGTAAAAGAAGATGTACATATAAGCAAGCAGGACCAGTTTGGCGCAGAAGTTCAGGGTGCAACGCTCACACTCAGCGGCGGTTGGTTTACAAAGAATATGCTTCAGCTTGGCGAAGGCGCTGAGGATCAGACTTGGTGGGGTCCTGAAATGTATGGTAATCAGTGGGCTTTCGGTGATCTTAAATGGCTTTCGGGTACAACACCCACTTCGATAAAGAATCTGCCTAACGGTAATTATACACTTACCGAAGTTTTGCAGCCCGACGGTTATGCAAAGGCAGAGTCGATAACATTTACCGTACAGGATGGCGTTATCACTTCCGTTGACGGCGGCAAGGTTGTCAACAATACTATTATAATGGTTGACAAAATAATCGACAAGACGCTTGAAATAAGTAAAGTCGATCAGTTCGGTTCGGAAGTTAAGGGTGCAACACTTGAACTTTCGGGTTATGCCTTTAAGGAAGATTCAAACGGCGACAAGATAACAAACAGTTACGGTACTTTTGTTAAAGATGACAGTGCTCCGATAACTTTTGATGTAGCAAGCCAGCTTAAGCTTGGTTTGGGTGCGGAAAATAAAGTTGACAACAACGATGAGACCACCCAGAGGCTTAAATGGACATCGGGCAGCGATTCAACTTATGTGGCAAATATCGAAGACGGTATCTATACACTTAAAGAAGTTGGCGCTCCGACAGGCTACAGCTATGCGGAAGAAATAACGTTTACCGTAGAAGGCGGTAAGATAACGGGTACATACAACAAGTACGGACAGTATGGCCAGACTGCTTTAAGCAGTGAGGAACATAAGGTAACTATGCTTGATAAGGCCAATGTGGTCATCAGCAAGGTTGCTCTTGGCGGCGGTGAAGAACTTGCCGGTGCTACATTCACACTTACGGCAGAAAACGACGGCCAGGCAGTTAATCTTTATAATTGGCCGAATTATGTAGGTGTTGAAAATGTTTCCGATAAACAGAACCTTGAAAACGGTGGTTTAAGTTGGATATCGGGTACGATGGAGTGGGACGGTACTACAAATTCGATGGTGCTTAAAGGCAAGTCCGCTCAGCTTTCAAACCTTCCCGATGCAACATATACTCTTACAGAGGAAGCTGCACCCGAGGGTTATGAAAAACTTTCCGCATCGATCAGATTTACTATTAAAGACGGTACGGTAGTTGAAGATTCCATTCAGTTTGCGGAAGCAGACAAGAACTTTGTAAGCGTTTCAAAAAATATGATAACCCTTACG
>CAMNCZ010000172.1 GCA_946534775.1 uncultured Eubacteriaceae bacterium | reverse complement strand
GTTTACGGCGAGGGCGAAAGCGGCGTTACTATAGTTGAACTGAAATAAGGGTACCATAACAAAAGGAGTACAGAAATGAGCGAAAAAAACAGAGTATTGATAGTTGATGACGACAAGCATATTGCGGAACTTATTTCGCTTTATCTTGAAAAAGAAGGCTATGAAACAAGCGAGGTCTATTCGGGCCGCGCGGCTATAAATGCATTTAAGGACAAAGCGCCGAATATCGTGCTGCTTGATATAATGCTGCCCGAGATAGACGGCTACCAGGTATGCCGCGAAATAAGGCAGATGAGCAATGTGCCGATAATAATGCTTACGGCCAAAGGCGAGGTTTTTGACAAGGTACTCGGCCTTGAACTGGGTGCGGACGATTATATTATAAAACCCTTTGACCCCAAAGAACTTATTGCGCGTGTCAAGGCCGTTTTAAGGCGCTATGACAACAAGCCCGCAGAAGAGCCTAAGCAGATAGTTTATCAAAACCTTACTATCAACCAGTCAACTTACGTTGTTACCTATCACGATGCCGCACTTGAACTGCCGCCCAAGGAGTTTGAACTTTTAAACTTTCTTGCGCAGCATCCAAACCAGGTGTTCACACGCGAGCAGCTGTTGGATAAGATATGGGGCTATGAATTTATGGGCGATACCCGAACGGTTGATGTGCATATCAAGCGTATAAGGGAAAAAATGCCTTACGCCGATAACTGGAGCGTAAAAACGGTATGGGGCGTAGGCTATAAATTTGAAACAAAATAAAAACGAGAGGGTGTCGCATTAAGCTCCACCCTCATTTTTTATGCCATAAAATATCTCAGCGCACAGTCTATAACAAGATCGCGCTTTTCTTTTATCATATTGTAGTAAAGCGGCAGCCTTACAAGCCTTTCGCTTTCTTTTGTCGTAAACTCGTCCTCGCCGTCAAAGCGGCCGAATTTTTGTCCCGCAGGCGAAGAATGAAGCGGCACATAGTGGAAAGCTGCATATATAGCGCTGTCTTTCATATATTCAATAAACTTTGTACGATCGTCCAGATCTTTTAACTTTAAGTAGAATATATGCGCATTATGCACACATTCCTCGGGGATATGCTGAAGTTCTATCCTGCCTTTGTCCGCAAGCGGTTTGAAAGCATCAAGATATAAATTATACGTTTCAAGACGGTTTTCGTTTATCTCGTCTGCGTGCATAAGCTGAGCATATAGATATGCCGCGTTTATATCGCTTGGCAAAAAGCTGTCGCCAAAGTCCACCCAGGTATATTTATCCACCTGTCCGCGGAAAAATTTGGAACGGTTTGTGCCCTTTTCGCGCAGTATTTCCGCAGGTTCGTTATATTTTTCGTTGTTTATGAGTATCGCGCCGCCCTCGCCCATTGAATAATTTTTGGTCTCGTGGAAAGAATAGCAGCCGAAATTGCCTATCGTACCCAGCGCCCTGCCCTTGTATGTACTCATAACAGCCTGAGCCGCATCTTCCACAACAAACAGGCCGTGTTTTTCGGCTATCTGCATTATCGTATCCATCTCGCAGGCCACACCGCCGTAATGCACAACAAATATCGCCTTTGTTTTATCGGTTATCGCGTGTTCTATCTTTTTTTCGTCAATATTCATCGTGTCGGGGCGAATATCCACAAAAACAGGCACCGCACCGCAAAGCACTATCGCAGTTGCCGTGCTTGAAAACGTAAAGCTCGGCAAGATAACCTCGTCACCCTGTTTAAGCCCGCAAAGCAGCGCCGCCATATCAAGCGCACTTGTACCGCTTGTGGTAAGCATAACCTTCTGCGCATTAAAGCGGTCCTCCAGTATTTTATTGCAAAGTTTTGTAAAGCGGCCGTCGCCCGATATTTTATTGGCCTCTATCGCCTGCTTTATGTATGTAAATTCGTCGCCGACAAACGGCGCAACATTAAACGGTACCATAGTATCTCCCCTTTTCACTGTTCTTCTACCGTAAAAACATATACCGGTGTATTTAAAATATATCCTATAAGATCGCTTTTTGCATTTGGTTCTATATGTTCCTTTATATAGGTTTCCATAACCGACAATTCGCCCACATAAAAGGTATTGGGACGATAGACCAAATCATAAGCGGGATTTCTTATACCCATATCATCAAAACGCTGTTTTTGGTAAAGCTGTCCGTAAGACCAGCCGCCTGCGGGAATATTGTGCATTTCAAACTCACGCGGCAAAAGTTTGCCGTTTGTGCTGAAATACATAGACGGCGCAAGGTTATAGTTTATCGTATCCCAGATAAAAACGCAGCCCTCGGTGTAAGTTGCGCTGACAGCCTCTTCAAGCTGCGCATTTTTCTCGTAAGCCGTAAATATCGCAGTCGGCCTGCCGCCGATATCCTTTACGGCAAACCTTGCAAATGCCGCTATGCAGATAAAAGCGCACAGCACACAGCCTGCCTTTGAAATTTTTTCGTTATTTATATCAATACTGTAAAATACGGCGCACATCGGGCAGATCCCCGCCGTTATTATCAACAGCATCACCCTTTCGGGCAGTCTGCCGACATACAAAAGTGCCGCCATACCAAGCAAAATGCCCGCAAACGATATCGCTGCCGTAAGTTTTTTAACGATATTGCCCTTTGAAAGCAGCGTAAAAAGCAGCAATATCACCGCACCCGAAAGCAGTATGAGCGGTTTTGCCGTATATTTGTTTTTTACAAAAGTATCTTTTATTATCTTTGCCCTGTCGGGGTGAGGGTCTGCGGCATTTTGCGCAAAACTCCGTAAAAAATCGGTATCCATACGTTCCGTATCGGGGGTCATAAAATGCGTTATAAGCGTATAATCATTTTCGGTGATATCCTCCCCGAACCCTGCCTCTTCATAAGGCAAAAGCGGATAATCCTGAACGAATGCCCTCGCTTTGTTAAATTTTTTTCCGTTGTCAACAGCGGGTATAAGATCGGCCAAAAGCGCAATACCGCCTACCGAAACAAGCGTCACAAATACCGAAACGGCAACAACAAGCAGCGACCCGCGAAAATTGTTTTTATTTTTGTTAATAAGTATCGCCGCCGCCACGCACAGCGCAGCAAAAGGTATAAACAAATAATAATCGTCGCCGCGGTACATAAAGCCCATAGCCACAAAAAACAACGATATGCCAAGATATATTTTAAGATATTTTTTATTGAATACCGTACCGCAAACGGCAAATATCATAATGGGTATAAAGCCCGCAGCCCCCAAAAACGCCGCTGTAACGGTAAAATTTTGGGCAAATATGCCAAAACTTGCATAAACCGCGGCAATTGTGATAAAAACAAACCTTTTAAGCCCGTTTGTATGTTTAAAAGCAAGAAAAGCACACCAAATAAACGCAAGTTCACAAAGCACAAGGCTTGTAAGCGCAAAAGCATCGGCCTTTGGCAGCACGAGTGCCGTATTGCGTATAATACCGCAAAGCAGCGGATTAAGAAATATGCAGTAATTGTCGTAAACGGTGTTGTTCACAACGCAGGCTATACCGAAATTATCGTTGTTCTCCACAAAATAATCCTGCGAACAGCGGTTGAAAAACAGCGCAAAAAGCAGACATATCAGCGCAAACACGGCAGTTTCAAGCCATATTTTCGTATTTTGTTTACCGTCTGTCATTTTATGTATTTCTCCTCAAACTCCGCGGCCGATATCGGGCAGCAGAAATAGAAGCCCTGATAATAATCGGGCGATATATCTTCAAGCATTTCAAGTTCTTTCGCGGTCTCTATGCCCTCTATACATATTTTGGTATTCGCATCGTGCGCCATACCCGCAATATGTTTGATAAGGCTGTAGCTGTACTTATTGTCGGTACTTGCCGCAACAAACGAACGGTCTATCTTGACCACATCAACACACATTTCGTTAAGATAAAGCAGGTTTGAATAGCCCATACCGAAATCGTCAAGCGCAAGTTTTATGCCCGCATCGTGGAAACGCCTGATATAATCGATAACCACATCTTTAAGCAGGCTGCCGCTTTCGGTAAGTTCCATTGCAAGGTTTTCCGTATTTATGCCGCTTTCCCTTATTATATCCGTTATTTCGCGCATCACTTCGACACGTTCGAGCTGCACATAGCTTAAATTGATATTTACACGCATATCGGGTTTTATCTTTGCCCATTTTTTGCACTGCTCTATCGCGCTTTTCAGCACCCACCTGCCAACGGGGATAATAAGGCCGTTTTCTTCAAGCAGCGGTATAAAATCCTTGGGGTTGATA
>CAMNCZ010000171.1 GCA_946534775.1 uncultured Eubacteriaceae bacterium | reverse complement strand
AATTTACACAATCATACAAAAATTGACGGGGAAACGGTCTGTAATATTGCGGATCATAGCAAATACGCCCATTAAACTGTCCAAAAATCGAAAATTTTTTTATGCCGTCACTCCCGTCAGCAAGGAGAAAGCTATTATGGCAGGAAACGTAAAGACCACCGCACAGGCGATAGTCATAGGAAGTGATGCGATAACCGCAGGTCAGACCTATACCCTCTATTCGGGCGGTACTTACAGCGGTACGCTTGATGAAAACGGCTATGCTTCGGGCGGTACGATAACGGGCGGCACACAGATAGCAAGCGGCACGGTAAACGCCAAAGTAACAGCTTTAAGCTGATAGTTTTAAACTGACACTTTTATACAATTTTCTTTTCATAATAAAATATTCCCATCCTTTCCAATAAAAAAGGGACTGAAGCGTAAGTGCGGCAGTCCCTTTTTAGCGCACAAAAGAATCATCTACGCTGTTTTTTTGTCTAATTTTCACAAATCTGCTTATGTAATTTTCTTACATTTCGTATAAGTATTGCTTTTATTTTTATTATATTATAAAATTATTTTTATAATTTTAATTTAGGAGGAATTATAATGAGAAAAACTATCGCACTGGTCTTATCGGTGTTGATGACCTTATGCGCGATACCGCAGAATATCGCATTTGCGGGAGAAAATGACGATCTTGCCGCGGTAAAGGCACTCGGAGCTTCCGTTACGGAATACCCCGCCGACGGGGTGATAAGGCGGCCTCTTTCAAACGAGCAGCCCATGTGGATAATCCATATCGACTCGTGGAACTATCCCGACCCCGAAAAGATAATCGACCTTGTACCCGAGGACATTCTGCCCTATGTGGTGTTTGATATCTCGCTTTCGATAAACTGGGATTCAAAGGAGCATAAGTGGCTTATGGTACAGGACGGCTATTCCACGGCAAAGTCATGGCTTCGCAGCTGTGCCGACAGGGGCGTTTGGGCAATGATACAGCCCGCAAGCGGCGGCCAATGCCATTTTCCCGACTACTACGACGGAAGTCCCGACGGAAACGATATTTACGGCACGGTCTTTGAGGAATTTTTCAGGGAATACCCCAATTTTATCGGCTACAACTACTGCGAGCAGTTCTGGGGCTTTGAGCAGGCCGATTTTCCCATCTCCTGCCCGAACCGCTATCGCCATTTTGCCAATCTTCTGGAGCTTTGCAACAAATACGGCGGCTATCTCGATATAAGCTGGTGCGGCAACCAGTGGGGCCCGAATATAAATCCGCTTGCTATGTTCAAGCGTGTGCCCGAGTGGGGAGAAGCGTGTGAAAAGTATCACCAAAACCTTATCATGGAAGAAAAATACACACAGGTCAGCTATATTCACGACAGAGAGAGCCTTGTTTACGGCTATTTTGTCGGCGGCTGGTGCGACAACTACGGTGTAAGATATGACGACACAGGCTGGACGGACACGGATTTCAAGGGTCTGGACGGACAAAAAGCGGATGATTATAAAAAGGAGTACCGCCTTTCCACCGCTCTGCCCATACATATCGAACGTATGGCGATGAACGGCGCCACCGTTATAGACGGCCCCGAACTTATATGGGTAGACGATATACAGACGCTGTATGACGGCACGGACAGTGAGGGTTTTGCCTACAGGCGTTTTAAGACCACGACACAGTTCGACAATGTAATGGTGGATATGTTCCGCAAGGTACTGGACAAGAGCATACGCATACCCGACCGCAAAGAGGCCGTTTCGCGCACAAAATTTGCGGTGATACAGGATATAACAGGCAGACAGCAGGCTTTCGGCGACAACCTTTATTCGACCTACCCCACTTTGTTTGAGGGGCTTTACCGTATGCCTGATGACGGCAATCTGAAAGACAACTACGACCCGTTTAAATGTACGGGACGTTATCAGACCATACCGACAGTCTATGCCCTGCGCGACGACCTTGCAAAAAGCATACCCGTACAGATAAAACAGTCGGAGATAGCTTCGCGCTGGGCTTCCATAGCCGACAAGCAGGCAGAATTCAACAGCTATTACCCGAATGATGTGGAAAGCGGAAATTCATTTGCCGCAAGAAATGAAAACACATGGCTTGAATACAATCCATACACAAACGGCACAGCGGCAGGCAGCATTTTAAAACTGAAATACAACACCTGCAAAACGCTTGATATAAGCCATTCCGCGCCCTACGGCACGGCACTTGTGAACGAGTACAGCGACCGTATCGACATTTATCTGAACAATTTCGACCAAAAGACAAACGAGCTGAAAACAGATACGCTGACCCTTAAAGGGGCGGCTTCAAGGCCAAGTTACACAGCCAAAGACCGCGGCTCCCATCAGGCAAGCGTGATAAGCGAAAGCTGGGAGGACGGCGTTTACAGACTGACCGTTCAGCATAACGGCCCGCTTGACCTTACAATAAACTGCAGGGGCAATGAAACGGGCAAGGAGACCGCATACAAACAGGCAAACCTTGTATCGCCCGACTTTCCCTCATTCTACACGGGCACACGCCAGTATGAAGCGGAGAATTTCGACAGAAAAAATGTTGCCGAAAACGTAACAAACGGCTGCCGCAATGATGCCTCGGGTTATGAAGGCATGGGCTATCTTAAATTCGGCACAAGAAATAATGCTGTTGTAAAAGACACGGTAAAAACGGCTAACGGCGGCGATTTTATCTTTACTTTAAGATATTCCGCCAAGACCGCAAACAATGCCGTCGATCTTTATGTAAACGGCACAAAGGCAAAAACGCTTTCGCTTGCGGCGGGAAAGTCGTACAGCGATTGGCAGACAGTCTCGGAGACGGTCTCTCTTAAAGAGGGCGAAAACAGAATTGAATTAAGGGCAAATTCGACCCTGCCCGAGAGCGTTTATTTCGATAATTTCAAGCTTGACGGCGTATTCGGCGACCCTGCTTCTGTCATGATAGACGGCGGCGATATTGCAGATGAGGTAACGGTATATGATACCGAACATTCAAACGCATGGGAAGTTAAGCAAAATTTCTCCGAGGGTGCAAAACTCTTCGGCGACCGTGATTTTACCTGTGCAGAAGTACCGAGAACACTTAAAGGCGCGGAGTATATCCAAACCGCCTGCGAGGCGAAAATGCTGACAAAGCCCCTCGGCTCGTTTAAAATGATACAGGACGGTTCTGTCTACATCCTGCTTGACAAAAGGGTGGAAGGACTTCTGCCCGATTGGCTCAAAAACTACGAAAAGACAAGGTTTACCGTAACGACTTCGGGCGGCCACGAACTTATCGTCTACAGCAGGGATCTTAAGGCGGGCGATACCGTGACCCTCGGACAAAACAGCTCCACAGGCAACGGAAACTGTGTCAACTACGTTGTTCTTGCGGTAAAAGCAAGGGGCGATGTAAACAATGACGGCATAAGGGATAAAGCAGATGCAAGACTTGTGATGCAGGCAGCTTCAAACGGCGGACTTTCGGACAGTTACGATTTCAAGGCCGCCGATATGAATGTTGACGATACGGTCGATCTGCTTGATGCTGTCAGCATTTTGAACAATATGACAAGAAAGGGTACACCGCTCGACCTTTCAACGGCTTCGGCGGGTACTTATAAAGACGGCGTTTTAAGCATAAATGACCAACTTGCCTTTACACTTAAAATGCCCAAGACGATCAAAACGGGCGAGAGCGTAAAAGTTTATGTGAACGCAAAGGATAACGGCGGCACAGGCTTCCGTGCTTACCTTACGGGCGGGGCGGATGTTGCCGTTTCGGATATCTTCAAGGCGGAAAAGATCACCTCCGACGGTGTGGAGTTTACTTTGACCTCCACAAACGACAACGCAGGCTATATCCTTTTCAAAGGCCCTAACTACAATACAAATATGGCAGATATCACCTTTGAATATATCGCCGTGGAATAAAAGTTTTCTTTCAAGAAATTTTCTTTCAAGAAGTTTTCTTTTATTCGGGCAAGTGTATCTTTGATGCGCGCAGCCCGAATGTAATTTGGGGCTGTCGCATTAAGAATATGATAATACTTAATGGTTCAGCCCCTTATATTGTCTATTTCCTGTTAAATGTAATTTTTTATTAAAGTAATTTTGGCGCCGCAGACATTGTTTGAGCAGCTAAAGCTGCTCAAATCCCGTAGGGATTGCGCGAGCTTCAGCTCACGCAACTATATCCGCAGGCGGAAACCGCGTTTTCGCCGAGGAGCTTGTTTGCGCGGCTAAAGCC
>CAMNCZ010000170.1 GCA_946534775.1 uncultured Eubacteriaceae bacterium | reverse complement strand
ATGGTTTTTTGAATGGAACGACAAGAAAATGAAAACCGAGCTTTTTCCACAGTATAACACGGTACAGCGCTGCGCCGTAAAAATAAAAGATGAGGAGCCGCGGGGCTGCGCCTATGACGAACTGCAACAAATGATAGGACTTAAAGAAGTGAAAAACATAATAGATAAAGCATTAAACTATTACAAGGCACAAAAAATGTTTGAAAAAAGGGGTCTTAAAACCAACAGAAATTCAATGCACATGGTCTTTACCGGTAATCCCGGTACGGCAAAAACAACCGTAGCAAGGCTGTTTGCACAGATAATGAAGGATAATGGCATTTTGTCGGTAGGAAATCTTGTCGAAGTGGGCAGATCGGATCTGGTAGGCAAATATGTTGGCCATACCGCACCACTTGTAAAAGCAAAGTTTAAAGAGGCACTGGGTTCTGTACTTTTTATTGACGAAGCATATTCGCTTTTGGACGGCGAATATAATACTTTCGGCGTAGAAGCGATAAACACTATCGTTGCCGAAATGGAGAATCACCGCGAGGACATTATAGTGATTTTTGCTGGTTATCCGGCTGAAATGAAGGACTTCATGGATAAAAACCCCGGTATGAAAAGCCGTATAGCCTTTCATATAAACTTTAACGATTATTCCGCGGACGAACTTTACGAAATAGCCGAGCTTATGGCACAAAAACAGAATATGCGTTTTTCTGATGATGTGAGAGAAAAGCTTATCCCTGTATTTGAGGCAGCGGGTAAGGATAAATCTTTCGGCAACGGTCGATACGTAAGAAATATCTTTGAAAAGGCACTTATGAATCAGGGAGCAAGGCTTGTAAACGGCAATATAGATAATCTTTCGAATGCCGATATGCAGCTTATCACGGCGGAGGATATCGACATCCCCGCGGTTGTGGAAGTTAAGAAGACGATTGGTTTTGAGTACTCTGCATCATAACGACGCACCGAATAGAGTAAATAAGGATAAGGTGGCAGAAACGCAGCGTTTTATCGACTTATTCAAGAGGCGGACGATGATAATATCCCTTACAGCGACTATTGCGGTTATATAGAAACTGAACTCATGTGTAACATAAGATTTTATAAAAAAGAAAAGATAAATTGGAATTTAACAAACTAAGGAAGCACCCCCGCTTTAGAAGCGGTGGACTTCCTTAGTTTGTTAAAATCAGTTAATTCATACCCGAAACCGCCCGATATTACCAAAGGTGCCGCTGAATGTGCGACACCTTTTTTTGTTGTATTACTTTACTATTTTCATTATTGCTATCACATCAAGCATATCTATATCATTTTTACCGTCCGCATCGGCAGCTTTTATTGCCCTTGAGTTTTTGTCGGGATCTGTGAAAAACGGTTTGCCCATACTTATATAATTTAATACAAGTGTTGCATCTGTGTTGTTTACGACCCCGTCAAAGTTCACATCACCAAAAGAGATCACAACGTTCCCCGCTGCTGTGATACCGTCACTTTCATAGACAGTGCCGTTTTTGATAACAGCATTTGCGGGAGAAATTATATCGCAGCCGACAAATGTCATACCGCCGCCAAAATCACCTATAGCAAATTCTGTGCCTGTTATCGTTACATTTGAATTTTTTATAACCAGATTTTCGTAATTGGGCATACCCGAGATGCCGTATTTTCCTGCCACCGTAATATTTGCATTTTCTATCGTCAGCACTCCGCCGCCCTGTATCAGAATACCGCAGTATTTTGTTGAGCCACATACAAGTTTGCCCTCACCCGTTATTTTTGTATCGTAATTTCCGCATACAACAGCATTCCCGGTCGATACGATCTCCGAATCACCTGCGACATTTATAGTAAGGCCGTTTATGCCCATGTTGTTTATAAGTGTACCATCATAAGCGCAGCTGCCGTTTACCGTAAGGGTTTTTGTGCCGTGATCGTATGCAAAAACACCGCCGCCTATAATATCATTGGCATTTTTTCTTGTTACAGTCGTTCCCGCAATTTCCAGCGGAAATTCTTCGGCATACGCTATAACAGCATTTTTTGCTATTGTTGTTCCGTCACTCTCATAAACAGTGCCGTTTTTTATAACAGCATCGGTGGGCGAAACCATACTGCATTCATCAAGCGTTATGGTACTGCCACTATCCGCTTCGCCAGTTATTGCCGTGTTTTTAGTGCTTATGCTTACGGACGAATTTTTTATCAGCAGATTTTTGAAACGTCTTATTCCAAAATTACTGTTGAACACTTCTATTTTTACATTTTCAATCGTCAGTGTCCTCATGCGGGTTCCTATTGCCGTACCGTATACAGCACTTATTTTGAGTGTACTGTTTCCCGGACTTGTTATCTTTGTATCTCCGTAGAGAGTCATAACGGAACCGTTCGTGTGGCGCAATACGGAATCGCCCGCAATATTTATTGTAAGATTGGTAATATTTGAATATATAATTGGTCTGTCAACTGTACAGGTAAAATCTCCGTTTACCGTCAGCGTTTTTGTTTGCGCATCATATCGGAAAACGCCGTTGCCGAGTACATCATCCGCATTTTGGCTTGTGACATATTCATCCGCTATTTTAAGATCATATTGTATGATTTTTATTTTCACATTTGTTGCAGGTGTTTCGCCGTTGCTTTCGCAGATACCGCCATTTGCGATCACAGCATTCTGAGGCGATACTATCTCACAGCCGTCAAGGGTAACACTGCCAAAATTGGTTATTGCACCGTTTGAGCCACTTACGTCAACATTGGAATTTTTAATAACGAGCCCGGAATTACTGTAACCGGCCATTATGCCCGAATATACTCCATTTATGGCTATATCGGTATTTTCTATGGCGAGGTTCGTATTGCTGTTAAGTACAAGAATACCGTTGTTTGCATTGGGTACAAGCGTAAGTTTATGAACCCCCGTTATTTTGGTGTCTTTTCTGCAAACTATGGTATTTTCCGATGATGTAAGCACGGAATCTTCTGCGACTTTTATAGTTAAACCGCTTATTTCCATATTATCTATAAGTATGCCCTTATTATATGTGCAGTCACCTGCTATCGTCAGCGTTTTTGTCTGATGGTCGTAGCCGAAAACACCGTCACCGAGAATATCATTGGCATTTAAAGCCGTTACATAGTTTCCCGCGATCCTGAGTGCATATTTTTCAGGTTCTATTACGACCTCCTTTGCTTGTGAAGTGCCGTTACTTTCGTATACGGTACCGTTTTGGATAACTGCGCCGTTCGGTGATGTTATCCGACAGCCGTCAAGCATTATATCCGTATATGCCGATATTGCGGCAAACGAGCATTTTGCATTTATTTTTGAACCTTTTATTGTAAGGGTATTTTTAGAAGTTCCCCTTATCGCATAATTTCCGCCAAGTTCCAGATCTGCATTTTCAACCGTCAGGTTTGCACCGCTGAGGCATGCGCCGCCCGGGGCAGAAACTTTAAGTGTCTTATCCTTGCCGCACGTTATAGTTGTAGCATACGCTCCGCAGCCTATTGCCGTTCCGCTTTCCGCCGTTAGCTCCGAATCCCCTGCGGCAGCTATTTTAAGACCGCTGATGCCCGTATTTCTTATAACATAACCGTTGTAAGTACAGTTTCCGTTTACCGTCAGTGTATTGGTCTGTGGATCGAAAGCGAAAACACCGTCGTTAAGGATATCATCGGCATTAAGATTTGATACCTGTACCCCTGCGACCGTAAGCGGATAATATTCAACACCTACTATGGTCACACTTTTGGCGGAAATGCCGTCTGCACCTAATATTCCGTAATTATCGACCACAGCATTTTGGGGCGATGACACTTTGCAGTCTGTCAGGGTCATTTCGCCGCCGAAATGACTTATGGCATAATCCGTTCCGTTTGCCGTTATATTTGAATTATTGACAACAAGCTTTTCATCTGTGCTTGAATTGCCGGAAATTGCGGCACTGCCGCTTGCGTTGATATCGGCATTGTCTATCGTAAGCGTTGCACCGCCGTTGATATATATACCAAAGCCGCTGTCGGAAATTACCGTAAGTTTCGGGGTACCCGTTATCACAGTATCGTATTTGCCGCAGAATACCGTCGAACCCGATGTTGACCTCAATGTTGAATTTTTAGCAACAAGAATCGTAAGACCGTCTATTCCGTTATTTTTTATAACATTGTCGCTGTGCTCGCAGTCACCGTTCACCGTCAGGGACTTTCCCGTCACGCGCACACTTGAAAGCGCCGTATCCGCCCATAC
>CAMNCZ010000169.1 GCA_946534775.1 uncultured Eubacteriaceae bacterium | reverse complement strand
TAATATATAATAAAAAGAAAACGGAAGGAGCGGTTTTATGGTAACATTTATTGTAAGTCTGGTATTGTTGACTGTCGGCTTTGTTTTTTACGGAGGTATGGTCGAGCGGATATTTGCGCCCGATGACAGAAAAACACCTGCGATAGAGATAAACGACGGCGTTGACTGCGTACCTATGAAAACGTGGAAGGCATTTTTGGTGCAGTTGTTGAATATTGCGGGTACGGGCCCCATTTTCGGCGCACTTATGGGTGCGGTATTCGGTCCCGTGGCATTTTTATGGATAGTTTTCGGTTCGATACTCGGCGGCGCCGTGCACGATTATATGTCGGGTATGATATCCGAAAGAAACGAAGGAAAGTCTATCGCCGAACTTTCGGGCATATATCTCGGAACAGGCGCAAAATATATAATGCGTGTGTTCTCCGTAGTTTTGCTTATTTTATGCGGTACCGTGTTTGTAACAAGCCCCGCATCACTGCTTGCAAGCCTTACACCCGAATTTTTCGGCGTAAAATTCTGGACGATAGTCATACTTGTTTATTACATACTTGCAACACTTTTGCCCATAGATAAAGTGATCGGCAGGCTTTATCCGATATTCGGCGTTATACTTATTGTGATGGCAGTCGGTATTGTGGGCGGCATCGTTTTTTCAAACGGTTATTCTCTGCCCGAACTTCAGATAGCAAACCTTAACCCAAAGGGTCTGCCCGTATGGCCTTATATGTTTGTGACCATAGCCTGCGGCGCGATATCGGGCTTTCACGCTACACAATCGCCTATGGTGGCAAAGTGCATCACTACCGAAAAAGTCGGCAGAAAAATTTTTTACGGTGCAATGATAGCGGAAAGTGTTATAGCACTTGTATGGGCGGCGGCAGGTCTTGCGTTTTACGACGGTACCGTTGGCCTTAATGATGCCCTTAAAGAATTCGGTCAGTCGGGTGTTGTATACAATATATCTACGGGGCTGCTTGGCATCGGCGGCGGTATACTTGCCGTTGTCGGTGTTGTTGTTTGCCCGATAACTTCGGGCGATACGGCTTTCAGAAGCGCAAGGCTTATCCTTGCCGAATGGAGCGGACTCGATCAAAAAAGTATGAAAAACCGTCTTATAATCACGCTTCCTCTGCTTGGTGTGGGTGCTGTGCTTACCCAGTTGGATTTTGACGTACTTTGGAGATATTTTTCGTGGAGCAATCAGACACTTGCGATGATAGCGCTTTGGGTAGCAACGTCCTATCTTCTGAAAAATGCAAAAAACAAGATAGGTTCGCTTGTGACGGCGCTGCCCGCAACATTTATGTCGGCGGTAAGTATGACATACATCCTTATGGCTGATGAGGGCTTTAAACTCGGCGCGGGCATAGCCTATCCCTGCGGCGTTGTCTTTGCGATCGGCTGCTTTGCGTTTTATCTTTACAGATTTGGCAAGGCTAAAAATTAAACAGGGGGGTTTTTATGATAAGATGGGGTATTATGGGGCTTGGCAATATTGCGGCGAAATTTGCCGAAACCGTCGATTTTATGGACAGCGATACGGCGGTATTGGCGGGCGCGGCATCAAGAAGTCTTGAAAAAGCAAAGGCATTTGCCGAAAAATACAATATTGAAAATTATTTTGACAGTTACGAAAAAATGTGCGAAAGCGACTGTATAGATGCGGTCTATATCTGTACACCGAATAATTTGCATTATGAAAACTGTATGACGGCGCTGAAAAACGGAAAGCATATCCTTTGCGAAAAACCGTTTGCGACAGATGCGAAAAAGGCGGAAAAGGTTTATAAATTTGCCGAAGAAAAGGGCCTTTTTATAATGGAGGGGCTTTGGATATGCCACCTGCCGCTTATAAAAAAGGCTGCGGAAGCGGTGAAAAACGGCGTTATAGGCGATGTATGCCATATCAGGGCGGACTACGGCTTTATCGCGCAGGGAGCAAGGCGCGAGAGAAAATTCAAAACGCAGCTTGGCGGCGGCGCCCTGCTTGATGTGGGCATTTACAATATAGGTTTTGTGAAAACGATATACGGCGCAGACCCCGTAAATATCAAAACAGACTGCATTTTAAACGAGTTTGGCACGGATATGTACGGCAGTATACTTGCCGAGTATCCCGATAAAAAATTTGCGTCAATGACCTCGTCCATTGGCCTTAAAATGGAGACAGAGGGCGTTATTTACGGCACAAACGGCAGGATATATTTTCCGAATTACCAAAAGGCCGAAAAAATGCAGATAATTTTTAATGACGGCAGGGTCGAGGAATACAGCGAGCCGTTTGCATCAACGGGTTTTGAATATCAGATAGAGGAGTGCTGTGCCCGTATTGAGTGCGGCGCTGTCGAAAGCCCGTACTACACCCACAAACAGAGCATTGAAGTTATAAAAACGC
Source organism: uncultured Eubacteriaceae bacterium (assembly GCA_946534775.1). Taxonomy (GTDB): domain Bacteria; phylum Bacillota; class Clostridia; order Lachnospirales; family CAG-274; genus RGIG4310. Next base: position 1,846 of record CAMNCZ010000169.1, on the reverse strand, counting down.
TTGATGAGGTGCGCGCGGCGTGGGGTATGAAATTTGATTTTGAATGAGTTATAGGGATGATTTAAGGAGAGTTAAATATGGGAAATTCAAAAATACAGCAAATATTTTCACAGGGCAGGCCCGTTATATCCTTTGAGGTGTTTCCGCTTAAAAAGCTTGACGATATAGACACGCTTTATGCGGCAATAGACCGCCTGCGCCTGCTTTCGCCCGATTTTATAAGCGTTACTTACGGTGCGGGCGGCAGCGGTGCGGCAAATACCGTTACGGCGGATATCTGCGCAAAAATTCAAAACGAGTACAATATTGATGCGGTCGCACACCTTACCTGCCTGCGCAATTCAAAGGCGGATATAGATTTTTTGCTTGAAAAGCTGGCGGCGAGCAATGTCAAAAATATACTTGCGCTGCGCGGCGACAAAAACCCCGATATCCCCGAAAAGGACGATTTTAAATACGCTTCTGACCTTGCTGCGTATATAGAGTCAAAAAATATGGGCTTTGAACTTTCGGGTGCCTGCTATCCCGAGATACATCCCGAAGCCAAGGATATGTCCGAGGATATAAACAATTTAAAGAAAAAAGTGGATGCGGGTGTAAAACATCTTATAACCCAGCTGTTTTTCGATAATGCCACTTTTTACGATTTTGTCGAAAAGGTAAGAAAAGCGGGTATAAATGTGCCGATAGAGGCAGGTATAATGCCCGTTACAAACAAAAAACAGATAGAAAAAACAGTCGCAAAATGCGGGGCGAGCATACCCGTGCCGCTTGCAAAGCTTTTGCAGCGCTATGGTGATGACAACATATCGATGCAGGCGGCGGGGATAGAGTATGCCGTAAATCAGATAAACGATCTTATCAAAAACGGCGTTGACGGTGTACATATCTACACGATGAACAAGCCCGAGATAGCGGAAGAGATAGTTAAATGTATTCAAAAATAAAATGGGGGTGCGGCTATGGCGGAAATGAATAAATTTCGTGTTACACACATAAAGCGCGAATCCTATTTTGAAATGGAGAGTTCGCACGTACACGATTTTCACGAGATATATTATCTTGTGGGCGGCACGCGCAGATATTTTATAAACGACTCCATCTACACCATAAACAAGGGCGATGTGGTGGTTATTTTAAAGGGCACCATACACCGCACCAGCTACAACAACGAAAAAACACACGAAAGGGTGGACTGCAAGTTCCGCAGCGAATTTTTGCAGTGTGATGAAATGCTTTTAAACGAATTTTCGGAGGCATTTCGCGAAAACCCCGTTATCTCGCTTGCGCCTGCGCAGAGGGAGAACATAATGCACATTTTTAAAAATATCCGCGCCGAATACGAAGACCCCGACGATATGTCGGAACATAACGCAAGAGCGCTGCTGCAAAGTCTGATGATATTTTTGATAAGGCTGAAACGTTTGCAGGCCGAACCCGTTGGCTTTGACCCCGATGACAGCCTTATGCAGGAGGCGGCGCGCTATATCCGTGCAAATTTTTCGGCGCCGCTTACGCTTGAAGGCATTGCCGCACACGTTAACACAAGCCCTACATATTTCAGCAAAAAGTTTAAACGTGCTACGGGCTTCGGCTGCCGTGAATATCTTGTGAATGTGCGTTTGCAGGAGGCCTCGAAAATGCTTTTGCAGACCAACCTTTCCATTACCGATATTGCGATAAGATGCGGTTTTAACAGCAGCAACTACTTTGGCGATGTGTTCCGCAGGGCAAACGGGGTCTCGCCTGCGGTCTACCGCAAAAACAATAAACTCAGCTGAATATTAACTGACTAAGGAAGTCCCCCGCTTCTAAAGCGGGGGTGCTTACTTAAAATTCAGTGGGA
>CAMNCZ010000168.1 GCA_946534775.1 uncultured Eubacteriaceae bacterium | reverse complement strand
GGAATTATTGTTTGTCTGCGAAGAAGAAACGGATAAGCATTTTTAGGAGTTGTTTTAATATGAAGAAAAAAATGTTGATGCTTGTCGGCCTTGTTGTGGCGGCGGCTGTTTTACTGGGCGTATACGGCATAGCAAAAAAAAGGCCCAAGGACCCGCCAAAGCCCGATACGGAGCAGACAGAGGCAGAAAATGAACTTAAATATACGGTGATAGGCTGCAAGGCAGAGGATCTGAGTTCGGTAACAGTTAAAAAGGGCGAAAAAAACATAAAATTTATTGTTTCGGACGACGGAATAAAAATAGAAAATGTCGATCTTGCACTGATGCGGCAGGACCTTGTAAGCCTTATGTTTGATGCGCTTATAACGGTGCGTTCGGATAACAAAGTGGGTGAATTTAAGGGAGAAGAACTTGTGCAGTACGGCCTTGATATGCCGCAGGCGCAGGTGGATTACGAAATCGATCAAAAACAGCCCGAAACGCTTTATATCGGCGCAGTATCGCCCGATAATAACTATTATTACGCAAAAACCGCATCTTCCGATGATGTCTATACTATCGGCAAGGCTGTCGGAGACCGTATTATGCAGGATGTGACCGATATGGCGGATCTGAGCATTGATGTACTTGATTCAAAAGGCCTTGCAAGGCTTGAGGTAAAGCAGAAAAACAGAGACGAGCTTTCGGTGTCTTTTGAAAAAGAAAACGAAAAGGCAAACGATAACCTTGATAAAAGCGGTCTGCAAACCCTTGTTATGCATAAACCGATAGAAAACCTGTTGGTGTATCCGTACAATCTTGAAACGGGATTATTGTATAACTACGATAAATTCGTTATTGGTGAAATGGTCGAACTCGGCACGGAAAATTATGCGAAATACGGCCTTGACGACCCACAGATGACTATACTTATGGCAGACCTTGAAAACGGTGTGGCTTTAAGCGTCGGAAACCTTGATGAAGAGGGAAAGAACTACTATGTAACGCCAAACGGTCAAAAAGCGGTCTATACTATGCCAAAAGAAGGCCTTGACCCGTTTTTCAACTATAATATAGTAGATTTTATACAAAAATTTATTGCGCTGCATTTCCGCGACACACTTGCCGGTGTTGATATAAAATCTGTATACGGCAATTACACCGTGGAATTTAAAGAGGAAGGCGAAAATAAATTTATAGTTGAAAATGATGTTACAAAGGATAAACGAAACGCTTACATAAACGGAAAACTCGCTGACACAGACGGCTTTGCAAATTATTATGAACTGCTTACGGGTCTTACCTTTGATGCGCTTGACGAGGGTGAGCCGCAGGGTGAACCGCAGGTCGTTATAACCTACAAAATGCTTGACGGTAAGGAAGATACGACAACTTATTATAACTATGACGATACTTTCTATCTGGCAGTCAAGGAAGACAGCAATATGAATATGCTGATAACAAAACAAAGCGTGAAACAGGCTGTTGAAACGGCAGATAAGCTGCCCGAAGTCAAAGGGGGAACGGTGGGATGAAAAATCTTAAACTGATTTTGGTGATTTTGATACTTGCGGCGATAGGCTGCGGTGCAAGCGGAGTTAAACACATAAAATATCTGGCCTACGAACTTTCGGGAGGCCAATATACCTATACCGCACAAACAGGCCCCATAACCGAAATACACGATATATCCGAACTTCCGCCCAAAGCGGCACAACTGCTGAAAAAAACATCGTATTTTTTTCTCGGTACGCTGTTATGCATACTTTTGGCGGCGTTAACGATAATTGCAATGATAATAGTGCATATCTCGTCGGAACTTAATTTCTACCACCGTGAAAAACGTGTCTATGGCAAGGATATAAGCGGCACGGGGATAACACTTACATTGAAAGTTATTTGTATTGTGCTTATTGCGCTTGGTTCGGCCGTATTTTTATTCTGCCTTGTAAGGCTTGGCGCAGAACTCAGTGTGCAGAGTTTATCCGAAAATTTTACGGGCATCGTAAAAACGGGTGCAGGCGCAAAATGGCTTTACGGTGCTTACTTGGGCATATTTATGCTGATATTGGCGGCTGTATCGCTTGTATCCGCGTTTTTATACGGCGCATACAGGCGCAGACTCAACAGAAAAACGGGCTTTGCCGAACGCAATGTCTCCAAGGAAGATATGAGCTGGCTGCTTGACGTGGATTATCACGATGATGAAAATAATGAAAATAACTCTTGACAAATCAAAAAAGATTTGCTACAATAACAATGTTCAGTTTTATATCAGAAGACGTTGAACGAGACAAGAGTATTTTGCATACCCCTTTCAGAGAGTCGGCGGTTGGTGCGAGCAGACGGGAAGACAAAACGCTTATCCCTCGGGAGTCAGTTTTCCGAGAACGGTCTGTACCGCGCTGTAGGAAAATATGGGTGGTCCCAATACAGGCCGAAAGTTTGACAGAACTTTTTAAGGTGTATGCAGTGATGTATACATAAATTTGGGGTGGTACCGCGATATTTCGTCCCCTGCATTTTATGCAGGGGGCTTTTTTATTTTATAATAACGCAAAAATTCAATAAAAGTTATATGACAAAATTTTTTCGTTAATATTACAAAAAAATTTCATAATTTTGTTGAATTTTTACATTATATATAGTATAATAAAAAGGAGTTTGTAAATAGGAAGGAAAGAAGGAAGGAATGCCATGAACAGACATGTTTTATCGATTCTGGTAGACAACAATGCGGGCGTATTAAGTCGTATAGCGGGCCTGTTTACAAGGCGCGGCTATAATATCTCAAGCCTTAGCGTTGGCGAAACACAGGATGAAAAAGTATCGCGTATCACCATTGTTGTGTTCTGCGACGATATGGTTATCGAGCAGATAATCAAGCAGGTGGACAAGCTGGTAGATGTTATCCGTGTTATCGAACTTGACAACGAAAAAGGCATATTCAGAGAACTTGCGCTTATTAAGGTTTCCGCACCGCCGGAAAAGAGAGCAGACATAATAAATATCGTTGATATATTCCGCGCTAATATCGTGGATGTGGCAACGGAAACGCTTACCATAGAAATTACGGGCGAGCAGACAAAAATTGAGGCGTTTAAAAGCCTTATAGAAGATTTTGGCATAAAAGAAATTGTAAGAACCGGTATGACCGGTCTTTGCAGGGGCAATAACCCCATTAAAAACACAAGAAATTAAAATTTTTTAAGGAGGCATTTTTAAAAATGGCAAAAATATTTTATCAGGAAGATTGTAACTTATCACTCTTAAAGGGCAAGACTATCGCTATTATCGGTTACGGCAGCCAGGGCCACGCACACGCACTCAACGCTAAGGAGTCGGGCTGCGATGTTATCATCGGTCTTTACGAGGGCAGCAAGTCATGGAAGAGAGCGGAAGAGCAGGGCTTTAAGGTTTACACATCAGCAGAAGCAGCTAAAAAAGCCGATATCATTATGATCCTTATCAATGACGAACTTCAGAAAGCACTTTACGAGAAAGATATCGCACCCAACCTTGAACCGGGCAATATGCTTATGTTTGCTCACGGTTTCAATATTCACTTCAATCAGATCGTTCCTCCTAAGGATGTTGACGTTACTATGGTTGCACCTAAGGGCCCCGGTCACACAGTAAGAAGCGAATATCAGGCAGGCAAGGGTGTTCCCTGTCTTGTTGCGGTAGAACAGGATGCTACAGGCCAGGCACAGGATCTTGCACTTGCTTATGCACTTGCTATCGGCGGCGCAAGAGCAGGCGTTCTTGAAACTACTTTCAGAACAGAGACAGAAACAGACCTTTTCGGTGAACAGGCTGTACTTTGCGGCGGTGTTTGCGCACTTATGCAGGCAGGTTTTGAAACACTTACAGAAGCAGGTTACGATCCCATCAACGCTTACTTTGAGTGTATCCACGAGATGAAGCTTATTGTAGATCTTATCTATCAGTCAGGCTTTGCAGGCATGAGATACTCTATCTCCAACACTGCTGAGTACGGCGACTACATCACAGGTCCCAAGATCATCACAGACGAGACCAAGAAGGCTATGAAGAAGATCCTCGCCGACATCCAGGACGGCTCCTTCGCGAAGGAATTCCTGCTGGAGATGAGCGATGCAGGCGGACAGGTACACTTCAACGCTATGAGAAAGCTCAACGCAGAGCATCCCGCTGAGAAGATCGGCGCGGAGATCCGCAAGATGTACAGCTGGAACAACGAAGGAGATATGCTGATCAACAACTAATTTGTGTCACGGGGACGTATCTACTGACACATTT
>CAMNCZ010000167.1 GCA_946534775.1 uncultured Eubacteriaceae bacterium | reverse complement strand
ATTTTTATCTTCCGTGCCCGAAAGTTTTTCGGCAAACGTTTTAAGTTCGGCAAGTTTTGTTGCGGCACCAAGCTTACTCAATGTTATATAGGGCTGTGCGGGGTTATTGGTAAAGCTGACTTTTCCCCTGCTTTCCTTTATTATGTTCATCAGCCGTTCTATATCCATACGACATTTATCGGCCTTGAATGTGATAATAATATTTTCGCCCTTGTGCGCAACACTCACCGCGCCCATATCGTGCAGCAGGGCTTTTGTATACGCAATATCCAGCAGGTTTGCGACAGCGCGCGGTATAGTGCCGTATCTGTCCTCCAATTCATCCTGAACATCATAATAATCGGCCTTGTTTTTGATATGCGCTATCCTTTTGTACGTTTCTATCTTTCGGTCGAGGTTTGCGATATAGGTATCGGGGATAAAGGCATTTACGGTTATATCCATAAGTGTTTCGTAGGACTCCTCTATCTCCTCGCCGCGCAGTTCGCGTACAGCCTCGTCAAGCAGTTTGCAGTACAGTTCATAACCGATGCTGTCAAGGTGTCCGTGCTGTTCGCCGCCCAAAAGATTGCCCGCGCCGCGTATTTCAAGGTCGCGCATAGCAATTTTAAAGCCCGAACCGAACTGCGTGAACTCCTTTATGGTCTGCAAACGTTTCTGACTGACTTCCTGCAAAACTTTTTCCTTTTTGTACATCAAATAGGCAAAACTTGTTCTTGTGCTTCTGCCGACACGGCCGCGCAGCTGATAAAGCTGACTAAGACCCATACAGTCGGCATCCTGAATAATAATGGTGTTTACATTTGGGATATCAAGCCCCGTTTCTATTATGGTAGTGCAGACAAGCACGTCCACCGCGCCGTCCATAAAATCAAGCATTACGTTTTCAAGTTCTCTTTCACTCATTTGACCGTGCGCATAAGCAAAATTGGCCTCGGGCACAAGTTTTTCCAGTTTAAACGTGGTATCTTCGATATTCTGCACACGGTTATGCAGATAGAATACCTGTCCGCCGCGGGCAAGTTCGCGGTGTATGGCATCGCGCACAAACTCGGGGCTGTACTCCATAACGTAAGTTTGTATGGGTATTCTGTCCTCGGGCGGTTCAGTCAAAAGGCTCATATCCCTTATGCCCGACAAACTCATGTGCAGCGTTCGCGGGATAGGTGTTGCGGTCAGTGTTAAAATATTTACATCACTTTTAAGGCTTTTCAGTTTTTCCTTGTGGCCAACACCGAAACGCTGTTCCTCGTCAACTATTATAAGGCCAAGGTCCTTGAATTTCACATCCTTGCTTAAAAGGCGGTGTGTACCGATAACAACATCGACCGTGCCGTTTTCAAGCCCCGCCACCGTTTGTTTTTGCTCCTTTGGCGTGCGGAAACGGTTTAGCAGACTTACCGTTATGGGATAGCCGTTCATTCGCTGCGCAAAGGTCTGATAATGCTGATTTGCAAGAATAGTCGTCGGCACAAGATAAGCCACCTGCTTGCCCTCCTGCACGGTTTTGAACGCCGCCCTTAAAGCGACCTCCGTCTTTCCGAAACCAACATCACCGCAGATAAGGCGATCCATCACCCTGCCCTGCTCCATATCGGCCTTTACATCGGCTATGGCATCAAGCTGATCCTGCGTTTCTTCGTAGGGGAAATCCTCCTCAAACTCACGCTGCCACAAGGTATCTTCGCCATAGATCACGCCCTTTGCGGCCTGTCGTTTTGCATATATTTCTATAAGGTCTTTTGCAAGTATGTTTGCCGCCTTTTTCGCCCTTGCCTTTGCCTTTGCCCAGCCCGTGCCGCCAAGTTTGCTAAGCTTCGGGCCCTGTCCGTTTTCACTGCCGCCAATGTATTTTTGCAGCAGATCAAGGCGGTTGGGCGCAATATATAAATTGCTGTCATCGGCATAACCTATTTTTATATAGTCCTTTGCCACACCCTCGACTATCTTTTGCTCTATGCCGCGGAAAACGCCTATACCGTAATTTTCGTGTACGACATAATCACCTATTTTCAGGTCATTAAAGTTTTCTATCGCGGCGGCTTTATCCTTTTTGCTGCGGTGTTTTTTCCTTTTTTTCTCCTGCTCGTTAAGGCTGATAACGGCAAACTTATCCTCGATATATTCAAAACTGTGCGTAAAACCGCCTTTGCCGATATAAATTACGCCCTTGCTGTAGCTTTCTCTGTCGGTAAGCAGCGCCGTCGGCATATCTCTGTCAAGTATCTCCTCGTAGATACGTTGGCAGCGTGCCGCACCGCCGCCCAGAATAAGCACGGTATAACCGTGTTTGTACATAAATTCCAGATCGTCAAACATTATACGCGCATCTGCCTTTATTATAGGCGTACTTTTCACCTTAAAATCCACGCTTTCCCTTGGCTTAAAATCGCGCAGTGTACCCATAAGCGCGCTGAAAAGCACGGTTTTGTACTTTATTGCCTTTGCAATAACTTCCTCGTAGGAATATATCATATTAAGGTGCTGCGGCATCATCACGCCCGCGCGTATCTGTCCCTCAACGCTCTCGGTAAACTCGTTTATCACCTGCTCGCAATGCTCTTTTATCCTGTTTGGCTCGTCAAAATACACAACGGTATTATTTGGCATATAGTCCAGCAGATGCGCCGTTTCATCATAAAACCAGTTTATGTATTTTTCTATGCCCGAGAAAAATCTTTCGTTTTCAAGGCGCTCTACCACCTCTTCCAGCGTTTCCTTCAAGCGGGTGTTTCCCGTCGCTTTCAGATTTTTCCGTAAGCCCGCTATCGCCTTATCGATATTTTCATCTTCATAGATAAGTTCACTGATAGGATAAAGCGTCACCGACTCCGCATTTTCAACGGACCTCTGCGAAAAGCTGTCCATTATCCTTATACTGTCTATCTCGTCCCCCCAAAGTTCAAGACGGTAAGCATTTTCGCCGATAGATGAATACACATCGATAATGCCGCCGCGTATGGCAAACTGTCCCTGTGCCTCGACCGCCTCGCAGCGCTCATACCCCATAAGCACCAGTTTGCGCGCCAGCTCGTCCGTTTTCACCTCGTCACCCACTTTAAATGTCAAAACAAAACTTTCAAAAACACTTTTCGGCACAAGCCTGTCAAAAAGCGCCTCCATAGTGGTAACTACCGTCAGTTCCTCGCCCGCGATAAGGCGCGATATTATATCAAAGCGGCTTTTGATTATTTCACGGCTTTTTATATCCGCACTGTAAAAAATTATATCTTTCGCGGGATAAAGACAGACACTTGTCTTATTGAAATACGAAATATCCTCATATATCTCTTTTGCCTTAAACGCACTTTCCGCAATAACAAGATTGCTTTTTTTGCCCAAAGACACTATCACCTGTGCCTTTTGGCTGTCCGCCGTACCCGTCGCATAAACAGGCGTTTTGTCGTCGTTTATATATTGTTTTAACTGCTTTATCTCAATATTGTTTTCAAGACATTTGGTTATTATTTCCATTATTTCTTCCTTTCAGATGGTTTTCATACTATTTAAAAGCCCGCTCGTAATTTCCGCAAAATATTATTTACTGTTTTGTTCAAGTGCAGCTTTTACTGCCTTGTCAAAATCTGACTCTATCCTCTGTGTTTTATTAAAAATATCATATTCTTTTCCCGCTTTTTCTTTGGCCTGCTTTTGCGAAACACTGCCTTTATCCCTTAGAATATCGTAGCGGTTAAAAGATAGAAATGCATTTACGCTTTCGGCAAATTCTGACATTGTAAATGTGTTTTCTCGTTCTATAAGTCCCTCTATATAATCAAAATATGCCGTAACGCTTCTTTCAAGGCTGCGTATCTGAGTTTCGGTAAGATAGTTTTTGGCAATATATGTATCCGATTTCAATATTCTCCCATCAGGCGCATTTTTCCACGTTGTAAGCCCCATATTTTCTTTTTTATGATCGGCTGTTGAGTACACGATCTCAGCCGCAGTCTGCCCTGTTATCGCAAAATGAAATTTGTTTTGAATTGTTGCATAAAATTCTTCCGTTATATCAGAATTCTTGTCATAATCTATACTGCACTCTGCAAAAATATCTGTTATCTGCTGCCATATACGGCGTTCGCTTGCCCTTATGGAACGTACTCTCTCCAACAATTCGCGGAAATAATCCTTTCCAAAAGCATTTTCACCCTGCTTCATACGCTCATCATCCAGCACAAAACCTTTTTGCATAAACTCCTTTAAAACCTTGGTGGCCCAAATTCTAAATGCTGTTGCTCTTTTTGAATTTACACGATATCCGACCGAAAT
>CAMNCZ010000166.1 GCA_946534775.1 uncultured Eubacteriaceae bacterium | reverse complement strand
CCATTTTTATTCTTGTGCTTACGACATTGCCGCCAAGCGATATCACGGCTATATCCGTAGTGCCGCCGCCTATATCCACCACCATACTGCCGCGTGCGCGGTTTATCTCGATACCCGCGCCTATTGCCGCCGCCATAGGTTCTTCAATTATATAAACACGGCTTGCACCCGCAATGCGCGTAGTTTCCTCGACCGCGCGGCGCTCCACCTCGGTGACTTTGCTGGGCACGCACACCGCTATACGCGGCTTACGAAACCAATGCCTGCCGACGGATTTTTCTATAAAATATCTTATCATACGCTCCGTTACATCAAAATTTGATATAACACCTTCGCGCAGCGGACGTATAGCCTCTATATGCTGCGGTGTTTTGCCTATCATTCTTCTGGCCTCTTCACCTACGGCAAGTATCTCGCCCGTAAATTTGTCAACTGCCACTACCGACGGTTCCTGCAGGACTATCCCCTGCCCCTTTTTATACACCAATACACTTGCCGTGCCAAGGTCAATGCCGATATCGGAGCCGTAAAACCACATCGCTATTCCTCATTTCATCAATAATAATATCAATACCAATATAATTGCCGCAGACAAACTCCCCGCCAAGATCATAAGAAAACTCATTTTTACTCCTCGCCGCCGTGTTCCTTTTTAAGTATACGCAGCATCACTATCCTGTTTTTCTCCGCCTCTTCAATTATAAATCTAAGGCCGTGTTCCTCGTCCTCGACCGTTTCGCCCGTTTCGGGGAAGCGGCCTATAAGACCCAGAACATAACCGCCCACAGTCTCGGCATCATCACTTTCAAGGTTTATTCCAAGCATATCGTTTACATCGTCAAGCCTTGTTACGGCCTCCACGATAAACTCGTTTTCGCTTACGGAAACTATCTCTTCCTGTTCTTCCTCGTCCTCTTCAAGTATGTCGCCCACTATTTCTTCTATCATATCCTGCAAAGTCAAAAGACCCGCAGTTCCGCCGTATTCGTCAAGCACTATCGCCATACGCAGGCTGTTGGTGCGCATTATATTAAACAGCTGCGAACAGGGCTTTGACTCGTAGGTAAAATAAGGCTCGTGCATATAATTGTCTATACGAAAATCCTTTGCTTTATCTCTGTCTATAAGCATAATATCCTTAAACGAAAGTACGCCCACAATATTATCAAGCGTTTCGTTATACACGGGCAGACGTGTAAATTGGCTTTCCCTAAAACTGTTCACCGCTTCCTCAAAACTTGCGGTAACGGGCAGCGCCGTCATATCCGTTCTGGGGACCATAACATTTTCCGCTCGAGTATCGCCAAATTCCACCACGTTTGTTATCATTTCGCGTTCGGGGGTCTCAAGCACGCCCTCTTCGTGACTTACAGTCACCATAGTAAGGAACTCGCTTTCGGTAACAAGCGGAGTATCCTGCTGCGGTTCAATGCCGAGTGCACGCAGTATGCCGCCCGTGACCACGTTTAATATCGCAATAAACGGTGTAAAAATAAACATACAAAAAGCTATCGGCTTTACAAACATTGCCGCCACTTTTTCGCAGTTTTGCTTTGCATAAGTTTTAGGTGTTATCTCACCGCAGATAAGTACCGCGATAGTTGTTACACCCGTTGCAATACCCACGCCCTTGCTGCCGAAAATATCCGTCGCAATAACGGTAGACAGCGCCGATGCACCGATATTTACAAGATTGTTGCCTATAAGTATGGCCGTTAAAAGTTTTGCGGGGTTTTCAAGTACCTTTTGTATAAGCTCGGCATTTTTGACCTTTTCATCAACCATATTTCTAAGCCTTATCTGACTTATGCTTGTAAGTGAGGTTTCGGCCGCCGAGAAAAAGCCCGAAAGCACCAAAAGCACCAAAAAGATGCATATTTGTATCGGGTCTGCATTGTTTACCGCTTTAGCCGCTGCCTGCGTTACCGTTTCCGTAAGGCTGTCCGCAAGCAGCCATAAATGTGAACTGTCGGGATCGGGGTTCACCAATGATCACTCTCCTGATTTTATGAATTTAATTATGAATTTAATAATTAACAATGCTATTATAGCACACTTCAAACCGCTATACAAGCAGAATTTTTATCTTGCAAGATGTACCAGCAGCATATTTACATCGGCAGGGCTTACGCCGCTTATCCTGCCCGCTTGTCCTATGCTGACGGGGCGCACCGCTTCCAGCTTTTGCCTTGCCTCTATCCTGAGTCCCATAACCTGCGAATAGTCTATATCGGCAGGTATCTTCTTGGCCTCAAGCTTTTTGAACTGCTCTACCTGTTTTAGCTGACGGTCAATATAGCCCTCGTATTTTATCTGTATATTCACCTGCTCGCGCACCTCGTCGCTGAGTTTCGGACGTTCGGGGTCTGCGGGCGCAAGTTTATCATAATCCATTTCGGGGCGCTTTATAACATCGGCCATCTTTATGCCCGTCGTCAGCGGAGCGCTGTTGTTTGCTTCAAGCACCGCGTTCACCTGTTCACTCGGCGCAAGATTTATCTTCTTTACACGTTTTATCTCGTTTTCTATCTGTTCTCGTTTTTCGGTAAAATGCGCATAACGCTCGTCACTTATCAGACCTATCTCACGGCCGATATCGGTAAGTCGCAGGTCTGCATTGTCCTGCCTCAAAAGCAGACGGTATTCCGCACGCGAAGTCATCATTCTGTACGGTTCCCTGCTCTCTTTTGTGATGATATCATCTATAAGAACACCGATATACGCCTGACTTCTGTCTATTATCAGCGGTTCTTCACCCTTGCAGTATTTTGCCGCATTTATGCCGCCTATAAGCCCCTGGGCAGCCGCCTCTTCATAACCCGAAGTACCGTTGAACTGTCCCGCGCTGAAAAGACCGTGTATATTTTTAAACTCCAGCGACAGTTTAAGCTGCGCGCCGTTTATGCAGTCATATTCTATCGCATACGCGGTACGCATTATACGGCAGTTTTCAAGGCCGGGCAAAGTGCGGTACATCGCCACCTGCACATCCTCGGGCAAAGAAGAACTCATACCGCTGACATACAGCTCGTTTGTATTTTCGCCCTCGGGTTCTATAAATATCTGGTGCCTTTCCTTATCGGCAAAACGCACCACCTTGTCCTCGATGGACGGGCAGTATCTCGGCCCCGTACCCTTTATAACGCCGCCGTACAAAGGCGAACGGTCAAGGTTTGCGCGGATGATATCGTGCGTTTCGCTGTTTGTATATGTCAGATAGCAGCTTATCTGCTCCCTTGCAATATCTTCGGGCTTGTTTTCAAAACTGAAAGGTACAAGTTTTTCATCGCCTTTCTGCTCCTGCATTTTTGAAAAATCCACCGTGCGCTTGTCAATTCTTGCGGGAGTGCCCGTTTTAAAGCGGTAAAGCGTAACGCCCAGTTTTTCAAGACAGGCGCTTAAATTGTTTGAAGGTCTTAAACCGTTCGGGCCGCTTTGTATAATGGTATCACCGTAAAGGCAGCGTGCTTTCAGATAAGTGCCCGTGCAGATGACCACCGCGCGGCAGGCGTGCAGTGCGCCCGACTCGGACACAACGCCCGTAATGCTGTTGTTTTCGTCAACGCGGATATCCACCACTTCGCCTTGGCGTATTATCAGATTATCGGTATTTTCAAGCGTTTTTTTCATTTCGGTATGATAATTCTGCTTGTCGGCCTGAGCGCGCAGCGAATATACCGCAGGGCCTTTGCCCATATTGAGCATACGCGATTGGATATATGTCTTATCGATATTTCTGCCCATCTCGCCGCCCAGCGCATCTATCTCACGCACCAGATGTCCCTTTGAACTGCCGCCGATATTCGGGTTGCAGGGCATCATACCGATACTGTCAAGGTTTATTGTAAACATCATTGTTTTCAGGCCCATACGCGCCGCCGCCAGGGCCGCTTCACAGCCTGCGTGGCCGCCGCCTATAACAACTACGTCCACACTTTCACCGTCATAAGTTTGCGAATACATATTAATACTCCTTAAATATATATCAATGTATCAGTGTTTCCATAAATATCTGTACGAAAAATTATTATATCACACAATCCTCCAAAATGCACTATAAATTTATATTACATTTATGTTACCGACTGTTTTTCTTCTTGTTGAAAGGCTCCGCAAAAAAATTCACTCAATTATCGTAAAATCCGATAATAAATTTGTTGATTTTTAATAAAAAATGAGTTATACTATAAATATGTATATATAAATCATCAAAAGTATCCCGCCAAACGGGACAATAAACAGGATCTGATCTATGGAAACACTGATTAATTCAAAAAGGAAAAATAAAATTTAGCTTTAGCGG
>CAMNCZ010000165.1 GCA_946534775.1 uncultured Eubacteriaceae bacterium | reverse complement strand
CGGTGGAAGGGTTTAGGGCTTTCTAAAAGCCCGCCTGCGCCCGCCCACACTTCGCCACGCGACAACGAGTATAAATGATAATTTATAATTTACAAAATTTCCCCTTGACAATCGGGGATAATTGTATTAATATAAATATATGGAAAACAATTTAACGCTTTAAAGCACTAAAGTGTTAAAGCACCATACGGGAAAATTTTGAATATTTATCTGAAAGGAAGAGAATTATGGGAAAAAAAGGCAGTCTTATGTCTGTCAGAAAAGATGTAAGAGTAGTTGATTGCACCATTCGTGACGGTGGACTTGTAAACAATTTTTATTTTGATGACGATTTTGTGAAAAATCTTTATATAGCTAATATTGCGGCAGGCGTTGATTATATGGAGTTTGGCTATAAGGCCGACCGCGACCTTTTTGACGAGGACAGTTTCGGTAAGTGGAAATTCTGCCACGAGCAGGACATACGCGATATAGTGGGTGATAACCCCTCAGACCTGAAAATAAGCGTTATGGCGGATGTTGGCCGTACAAATTTCAAACGCGATATAATCCCCAAAAGTGAAAGCGTTATCGATATGATTCGTATTGCAACATATATCAATACTATCCCCGCAGCGCTTGAAATGGTCGAATACTGCCACGAACAGGGCTACGAGACCACAATAAATATTATGGCGATATCAAACGCAAACGAAAGCGATATGCGTCAGGCACTTGAACTTATTTCGGAAAGCAATGTTGATGCGGTATACCTGGTTGACAGCTACGGCAGCATTTATCCCGAAAAAATGCGTGAACTTGCCGACCTTTACCTTGAATATATGGATGCAGCCGAGAAAAAAGTCGGTATACACGCGCACAATAATCAACAGTTGGCCTTTGCAAACACTATCGAGGCGCTGTCGCGGGGTGTCAGCTATCTTGATGCGACTATCTCCAGTATGGGCCGCGGCGCGGGCAACTGTCCTATGGAACTGCTTATAAGTTTCCTGCAAAACCCCAAATACAACATTATACATATACTTAAATTTATTGAAAAACACATTCCGCGCCTTATCGAACAGGGCGCAGTCTGGGGCTATGATATCCAGTACCTGCTGACGGGCCGCTTTAACCTGCATCCCTCGTCGGCAATAGAATTTACCAAAAACAAAAGAAGCGATTACTCCAAATTCTACAGCGAATTATTGGATAAAGAATAAAACGCAAAAAATCCGTCTTACAGGCACATACAAAGCCTGTAAGACGGATTTTTTTATAAGTTATACAAGGAACGGTTTGGTATGCTCCTAACCGTTTTGCGGCCTTTTCAGACCCAATCACCGCCAACCATAGTGCGTAAAACCTCGGTATCGGCGATCTGTTCGGGATCGCATACAGTAATATCCTGTTTAAGCACTGTCAGATCGGCTTCTTTGCCAACGGTAATGCTGCCCAGTCTGTCATCACATAAAAGTTGATATGCCACATTTAATGTAGTTGCTTCGATCATCTGCTCTGCCGTAACACGTTCGGCCGCACCGTGTAAAGTCTGCGGTTCGCCCGTAACTTGGCGTGTTATGCCTTTTTGTATGCCGATAAGCGGATAGGCGGGGTTTTCGACAGGGTAATCGCTGGCTGAAGTTACTACAACGCCCGCATCGAAAAAAGATTTCATCGGCATCATATCTTCCGCACGTTCTTCTCCCAAAACCGAAACCAACAAATTAAAGTAATAGTCGTCCATATTGAACCAATGAGGGTCCGTAACGGCAATTACGCCAAGTTTCGCCATACGGGGAATATCTGCGCGATCCACTACCTGCAAATGGGTGACGGCATCACGCAAGTCGTGCGGACCTGTTTTTTCAAGCGCTTTTTCTATGGCATCCAAGGTCATTGCCAACGCTCCGTCACCGATAGTGTGGGCGTGCACCGTAAAACCGAGTTTGTGTGATTTTTCATATACCGCAGTCAATGTTTCCAAATCAAAACGAAGCTGTCCGCAGTGTTGATGTTCCTGTGACCACGGGTCGGTATACGGTTTCTTCATATATGCAGTTGATGGATTGCCCGGCATTGTGCCGTCCACCTGGACCTTAATGTTGCTGAGATCGAACATTCGGCCTTTGGTACGTTCCCTGAGTTCTGCCGCGTGTTCTATCTCCGCCATAGTATCGTGGCCTTCCGCTTGAAATACCTGATAAGCACCGTAAATGTGCATACGCAGTTTTCCCTCAACATCCAGCTGATGACAAGCCTCCGCGGCGTTATCCGTGGTATCCCAGTTTATAATGGGGTCCAGAATAATAGTTTCACCTTGCGCCAGATATTCTTTCTGATAGTATAAAACCGCTTCTTTGTACTGTTCTACGGAAAAAACGGTAAGTTCTTTAAGCAGGTCCATAGCGCCCTCGCGGAAAAAACCTGTGGGAACGCCGTCCGAGTCCCTGACTATGATACCGTCGCTTACATCGGGTGTGTTTTTATCAATGCCCAAACGCGCCATAGCGGCGTGATTTACCCAGTAAGAATGATGACCTATATCTGCAAGAACAACAGGTTTTTCCGTAAGACCGTCAAGCATATCCGCGGTAGGTCCGTTCGGTTCCATCTCGGGTGTGGGAATAAATCCCGCGCCCTGTATTACATCCAATTCGGGGTGCTTCTCGGCAAATTCTTTTACCGCGGCAAGATGTTCTTCCAAAGTGCCGTAAGGGCTTAAATGTACCGTGAAAAGCGCCTCGGTGCCTCCGGGCACAATATGCCCGTGGCCTTCACCGAAACCGGGAAGAATAATACCGTCCGTATACCGTACTACTTCGGTTTTTTCGCCGATATACTCATTTACGCCGTTTTCATCACCGACATACACAAACTTTCCGTCTGTAATCGCCGCAGCCGAAGCCTTGGGCTGTTTTTTGTCCACTGTATATATATTGCCGTAAATAACTTTATCTGCCTTCATATTGGCACTCCCTTTCTATTGCAGTATTTTATTGCAGTATTTTTTGTCAGATCTTCGGGCATTTTGCGATGCTTTCAGCAAGTTCCTCGTCGGTGGGGATATAGTTTTCCATTTCACCGTCATTGTATTTCTGGTAGGCTACCATATCGAAATAGCCCGTGCCCGTAAGGCCGAAGACAATATTCTTTTCCTCACCTGTTTCCTTGCATTTAAGCGCTTCGTCGATAGCGACCTTGATAGCGTGGCTGCTTTCGGGTGCGGGCAGGATACCTTCTGTCCTTGCAAATCTTTCCGCAGCCTTGAAAACCTCGGTCTGGGTAACACTTGTTGCGCGGATGATCTTATCGTCATACAGCTGAGAAACGATGCTGCTCATACCGTGGTATCTCAGGCCGCCTGCGTGGTTGGGTGCGGGGATATAGCTGCTGCCGAGTGTGTACATTTTGGCAAGAGGGCAAACCCTTCCCGTGTCGCAGAAATCGTATACATATTTGCCGCGTGTAAGGCTGGGGCAGGATGCGGGTTCGACTGCGATAATATCGTAATCTGCCTCGCCCCTTAATATCTGACCCGCAAACGGGGAGATAAGGCCGCCGAGGTTGGAACCGCCGCCTGCGCAGCCGATTATCATATCGGGCTTGATATCGTATTTTTCAAGCGCCGCCTTTGTTTCAAGGCCGATAACGGTCTGATGCAAAAGAACCTGGCTTAAAACCGAGCCGAGAACGTATCTGTAGCCCTCTTTTGAAACTGCGGCTTCAACGGCCTCGGAAATGGCGCAGCCGAGGCTGCCCGTTGTACCCGGGAATTCTTCGTTTATCTTGCGGCCGATATTTGTATTCATCGACGGCGAGGGGGTAACGCTTGCGCCGTAGGTGCGCATAACCTCGCGTCTGAACGGCTTTTGTTCGTAAGAAACTTTTACCATATAAACCTCGCAGTCAAGGCCGAAATATGCACACGCCATAGAAAGCGCGGTACCCCACTGGCCTGCGCCCGTTTCGGTGGTAACACCTTTAAGACCTTGCTTTTTTGCGTAGTATGCCTGTGCAATGGCGGAGTTTAATTTATGACTGCCCGAGGTGTTGTTGCCTTCAAACTTGTAGTAAATGTGCGCGGGGGTGTCAAGCGTTTTTTCAAGACAATACGCGCGTACAAGAGGAGACGGGCGGTACATTTTGTAAAAGCCCCTTATCTCCTCGGGGATATCGATATAAGGTGTGGTATTGTCCAGTTCCTGCTGAACAAGCTCCTTACAGAACACTCCCTCCAGTTCTTCCGCTGTCATTGGCTTGCCCGTGCCCGGGTTTAAAAGCGGTGCGGGCTTGTTTTTCATATCTGCCCTTACGTTGTACCATTGCGTG
>CAMNCZ010000164.1 GCA_946534775.1 uncultured Eubacteriaceae bacterium | reverse complement strand
ATGCCCCGCAGGGTTATAGTAAAGGACATTTTTAAATGTCGTTTACTATAAATAAGCGACAATTAAAAAGTGTTTTGAAAGGTGTTTTCTTATGAAAAAATTGGCTGCGTTTTTTGCGGCTGCCGTACTTACCGTTATGTGCGGATGCAGCGCCATCAATAATAATTGGATAATAAGTTTAAACGGAAATAAAATAGATAAAAGCGAGTATATGGTATATCTTTACGAGCAGGTAAAGGTGTTTGAGGAAACGGGCGGAAGCGATATATGGGATATCGATTTTGACGGCGTTTCCGCGCAGGATGTGGCAAAGCAAAATGCGGCAAAGTCCCTTCTGCGTGCAAAGCTTGCCGTACAGGAAGCGCCAAACCTCGGCTTGTCGGCAACGCCCGATGAAGCGCAGGTGGAAAGCGAGGGGCAGGCACTTTATGACGAGATCACCTCGGATACCCTTCATCGCATAGACCTTGAGGGCGTGACACCCGATATCTGCAAAAACATAATACGCGACGGCTTGGTGCAAAACAGTGTATTTGAGGCTGTAACGGGCAGTTACGAAATAAACAGACAGGAATTTGAGGACTATCTTAAAGAGGAGTACAACAAAAATATCTCGCTTTACAAAAATGTTACGTTAAAGGCGATAGTTGTTGCAAAAGATCCGAATGCGGCGCCGATAGAGGGTGAAGAGCCTGCAATAGACGAATATGCAAACACTGTCAGAAAAGAAATTGACCTGAAGGGCAAGGAACGTATCGACGAGGCTTACAAGCTGCTGAAAAGCGGCGAGGTATTCGGTCAGGTACAGTTTGACTACTCCGAGGACCCGAACAGGCGCGAGTTTGTGCTTACCGAAGATATGTACGATGAAAGCGTGCGTTCCCGCATATATGCACTTAACAAAGGCGAATATACAGATATAATAGAGTATGACGGCGCTTACTATATTTTCTACGCAAAGGAAGCCTATCAGACAAGTATGGAGGATGTCTCCGCAGATCTTGAAGAGCAGTATGTTGCGGAAAAGAAAAACGAGGTTTACAGCGCACAGAACGACAGCTGGGAAAAGGCTGCCGAAATAAAGAGAAATACCGCTGTATGGGACAGTGTTTCAATAAACTTCAACGGGGACGGCGGACAGCCCGAAGCGGCCGAAAACGAGAGCGAACCCGTACAATAAATTATATAATAAATGACAGGGAGGTATCAGTTATGGATGAAAATAAACTTCACGAGCCGGGCTGCGACTGCGGATGCGAAACTGCGGAGCCCGAAAAAATGACGTTGGTGCTTGATGACGACAGCGAACTTGTATGTGATGTGCTGGGTGTTTTTGCGGTGGATGAAGTTGACTATATTGCACTTTTGCCCGAAGACGACGAAGATGTGCTGGTTTATCGCTATATAGAAAACGATGACACGGAAGAGGGCTTTGAACTGCAAAATATCGAAAGTGATGAAGAATACGACCAAGTCAGCGATGTTTTCTTCGATCTTTTCTATGACGACGAGGAGCTTGACGACGAACTGGAAAAAGAACTTGAGGAATAATTTTTTGATACGGATAAAATTATTATCCGTATCATTTTTTTTGACGGTTTTGTATAGAATTAATCGGTAAGTTTGTTTACAAAAACCTTTTATGAAAGGAAGTTATTTATGTCAAAAAAAATAATTCTGACGGGCGGCGGCACCGCAGGACACGTTACGCCTAATCTTGCGCTTTTGCCGAGTCTTCGCGCACAGGGTTTCGATATAGTGTATATCGGCAGCAAAGACGGTATCGAAAAGGAACTTATCACGGCTGCGGGAGTTGATTACCGTGCCATAAGCAGCGGAAAATTAAGAAGATATTTCGATATGAAAAATTTTACCGATGTATTTCGCGTTGCGGCGGGTGTTTTTCAGGCAACGGCAATAATCGCAAGACAAAAACCCGATGTGATATTTTCAAAGGGCGGTTTTGTGGCTGTTCCCGTGGCGGTCGGGGCTTTTTTGAACCGCGTGCCCTTTGTTGCACACGAGTCGGATATGACCCCCGGGCTTGCCAACAAACTGGCTATGCCGTTTGCGAAAAAAGTCTGCACCACCTTCCCCGAGGCCGTAAAATATGTAAAAGGCGGCAAGGGCGTACATACGGGAACCCCTATCCGTGCCGAACTTTTTAAGGGCAGTGCGGAAAAAGGCCTTGAATTTTGCGGCTTTGACGGCAAAAAGCCCGTGCTTTTGATAATGGGCGGTTCGCTTGGCAGCGTTGTGATAAACGATGCCGTGAAAGAAGTGATAAACGAGCTTACGGCTAAATTTGATATAGCGCATATCCGCGGCAAGGGCAATCTTGACAAAAGCCTTGAAAATATCAAGGGTTACAAACAGTTTGAGTATGTCAATAAAGAACTGCGTGATATTTTTGCCGCAACGGATATAGTGATTTCGCGTGCGGGCGCAAACGCAATAAGCGAATTTCTTGCGCTTAACAAGCCGATGCTTTTGATACCGCTTTCAAAAAAAGCAAGCCGCGGCGACCAGATACTAAATGCAAATTCATTTAAGGCGCAGGGTTTTGCGGAAGTGATAAATGAGGAAAATCTTAATGGAAAACTACTTGTAAACACAGTTGATATACTGTATAATAACAGGGAAAAGTATATAAGCGCTATGCGTTCTTCGGCGGGGGCCGACGGCGTAAGCGCAGTAATGCGGGAGATAAACAACGCATTAAAATAAAAACTTGGGAGGTTAAAAAATGAAAAAAAGTATTTTTGCGGTGCTTACCGCGGCAATGGTGACTTTATCCTGCGTAAGCGCATTTGCAGACGGAGTAAGCGTATCGGTAAATGACAATGTTATCGATGCACAGGCTGTTATCGTGGATTCGAGAACACTTGTTCCCGTGCGCGGCGTTTTTGAGGAACTCGGCTACACCGTTGATTGGGATGCGGAGACCAAAACAGCGACCCTTTCGGGCAAAAAAACGGTCGTTATCCAAAGCGGCAGCACAAGTTTCTCGGTTGACGGCGAGGAAGTGACACCCGAAGTACCCCAGCAGATAATCGAAGGCCGCTTTATGCTGCCCCTGCGTGCGGTAGGCGAAGCAATAGGTGCAGATGTTGACTGGGATGCGGAAACTAAGACCGTTATCATCAAGGAACATAAGGGCGGCCTTAAAATAGGCGGCGTTCAGGAACTGTAATCGTTAAAAGTTATGTTTATTTTGTAAAATTTGAGGCGGTTTATTTGTTAAAATAGACAAATTTCAGAAAATTTATAAAATAAATTGACTTTTAATAAGAAAAATTATATAATCATATTGAAGTAGTGTCAACAGAGAAAATGCACGTTTTCAAAGCGCGGCATTACAACAAATCAAAAAGGAGGAAGTAAAGTGAAAAAAACAACAAAAAGACTTGTTAGCAGTATCCTTGCAACAAGTATGCTGCTTTCAAGCGTACTTACAAGTAATGTTCTTGTAAGTGCCGAAGAACTTGATGTTGTTGAGACTGCTGTTGAAGATACAACGGCAACTCCCGCAGCAGTAAGTTATTCGGAAGAGCCGATTGCTGTTTATGCCGAGGCAGAGCCTTTCACAATGAAAGAGGGCGTTACCTACATCAAGGCATCTCTTGAAGGTGAAGACGGCACAGGCGTTGAAACTATCGATTCTTCGATGATAGGCAGTACGGTAAACATTGACTTTAGTCTTTTGCAGAATCCGGGTTTTTCATCGGCTACATTCTATGTATGCTATGATCCGAAGGTTTTACAGGCTACAGCAGGCAATATCCCCAAAAAGGCGGAACTTGTCAACAAAGGTTACATTACCTATACTTACTATGATCAGGATGAGTTGGAAGATGTTACAAAAACATTCTTCTCAAACGCAGACATCAATTCAAGAATCAATTACAAGCCGGTATCGGGTTCGGAAGAATACCCGGGTGCCGACGGTACATTGACATCTGCCGAACTTGGTAAGATCAAGCTTGGTAAATACGAAGATAAAAATATCGATCCCCAGACAAGCCTTATCAAGGCTATCGAAGGTGACGGTAAGATCATCTCCATAGCTTTCAAGGTAATAGGCGAAGGCGATGCAAAGGTTGATGTTGAAGTAGTTAAGTTTGGCTATGCACCTGTATCCGCAGGTTCAAAGGAAGCTAACGCTACACCTATCCCGATCGAGTCTTATCCTAACAATATTGCTGTAGGCAATGAAGTAACAACAGAGGCTACAACAGAAGCTACAACAGCAGAAGCTACAACAAAGGCTGTTGAGACAACAGAGGCTACAACAAAGGCCGTTGAAACAACACAGGCTACAACAAA
>CAMNCZ010000163.1 GCA_946534775.1 uncultured Eubacteriaceae bacterium | reverse complement strand
GAGAGGTTATAGGACTTCGTCAGAAGTCCGTCGTATTTCGTAGCGTAAATTATAAATTATAAATGATAAATATAAAAAATCCCCGCTTAAAGCGGGGTATTTTTATCTGTTTTGATAATGTCGTAAGTGTAGTATATCCACATAAAAATATATGTCGCGGCTGCAAATACCGACAGGTTTGTCGGGAAAAGCTGCGGCTGCTCGGGCGTGGATAAAATTGCGGGGCCGTAGGCGATTATGCTGAGTACTATAGAAAGCGCGGCGTATTTTATATACTTTGGCTTTATAAAACACAAGCATAACAGCAGTATATCGGTGATATAGCCGTAGCGTTCGTGCATAAACGGCAAAAACATAACCTCGGTCCATACAAACCAGGCGGCAGTGTTAAGATAGCTTTCCGCCGTGTTTATTTTTTTGTTGCCCGTCAGTACGGTGTACAGCCCAAGCCCGCATAAAACAAGCGCGGTGAGCATAGTCATATTTTTAAATGCCTCGCTGTTGTTGAATATATACCAAAAACTGGGGTAATTGTTGTATATCCAGTAGGTCTCGCCCGTAACGTGTATATACGCATCAAGCGTGCATAAAAGGCTTGCCCCGTTTAAGTACGCCGCTATGCCCGACAGCCAGAAAACGGCTGCCGCACCCGCAAAGCAGAGTATGGTGAAATTTCTTTTTGCAAAGTAAAGACAAATAACAAACGGCAGTATAAACACGGTCTGCAATTTAAACGCAAACCCCAGCCCAAGCATAAGAAAACCGCGTTTCGGGCAGTCTTTATACAGATAGTAAAGTGTCATTACCGCAAAATAAGTGTATATCGAATCGCACTGTCCCCAGTAGGCGGAGTTTACCACCACCGTCGGCAGGAACAAAACAAGGGTGTATACGGTGTTGAATACCGTGTTTATCCCCTTTTTGTCAAGCACTTCGCAAATAAACCTTGCGCAGGCAAAGGCAAGCAGATAATCGAACACAACGGAAAGCAGCTTGTACATATAAATGCAGGGCACATTAAGATAGGTGATGGCCGCAATAAATGTCTGATATAAAACGGGATAGCTGCCCGTCTGGTGCGCAAGCGCCGCAAAGCCGCCCGCCGCCTTTATCTCGTTAAACCACGGCATCAGAAAAACATACATATCCATACCCACATAATTAAGCCCGTACAGCCTTATAAGCAGCGCGATAAGCGATACCGCCGCAAAAAAGTATATATGTATATGCGATAAGATGCTCTCCGTCAAAGCCCGTTCCGCTTTAAACATATTTCCTTTTAAAATCTTTTTTTCCGAAATATTTTCCGAAATATTTTCCGAAATAATTTCTTTGTCCGACAAGTTTTTGTTTCGCATAAATGCTCCTTTTAGGGTTTCTTTCAGCTTATTCGCTAAATAATTCTTTTAAATTTTCCATAACCTCGTCGTTGGCGTAATCGCCCACCGACTCGTAAAGTTCCCTTGCTTTTTCGGGATCGGCCTCTGTGCCTATACCTTTTTCGTAACACTTTGCAAGCGCAAGGATAAAATCGGGGTCGCCACATTCCGCAGCAACCTCAAACCATTCAAATGCGCTTTGCTCGCTGATATCGGTGCCGATACCGCGCAGGTAATGGAAACCAAGCAGATATTGGGCGTTCGGATATCCCTCGTAAGCGGCGTAAAGCATATATTCAAAGGCTTTGTCCTCGTTCTCCGCAATGCCGCAGCCACCCATATAACGATCCGCAAGATTTACGCAAGCGGGGGCAAATCCTCTATCGGCCGCATATTTAATATTGAATGCAGCGGTATCAAGGTCTTTTTCGACAACTTCGCCGTCCTCATAAAAATGGGATAATCTATAGGCGGCTTTCGGGATATAAGCTACACTTTTATATAACTCAAAAGCTTTGGCCGCATCCTTTTCGGTGCCTACGCCAAATTCATAACATTCCGCAAGCTTTATCACATACTCTTCATCTTGTGATTCCGCTGCCTTTTTGTAAAGGTCAAAGGCCTTTTTGTCACATTCCTCATTGTCGAATTTGCTGCGGATATCATCGCTGTTTCTGTACAGGTCCGCGGCTTGGCAGGCTGCATAACAATCATCAAGTGCAGCCAATTCCACAAAACATTCAAGCGCTTTAAAATCGTTTGCTTCAATACCTTCTTTGCCGTTAAGGTAGATATTGCCCAATACATTTAAAGCGACTTCTCTGTCGTCACTGTCGGAATTGACGGCTGCTTCAAGCAGTTCAAGGCCTCGTGAAACATTCTTTACCTCTTGGTTGTAGATATAAAGGCCGCCCAGGAAGCCGTAAGCGGTAAT
Source organism: uncultured Eubacteriaceae bacterium (assembly GCA_946534775.1). GTDB lineage: Bacteria > Bacillota > Clostridia > Lachnospirales > CAG-274 > RGIG4310. Next base: position 2,014 of record CAMNCZ010000163.1, on the reverse strand, counting down.
ATCGCCGTTTTCAACGGCCTTTTCGTACCATTCTGCGGCTGTTTTCGGGTCTTCTTGCACAACTGTGCCTGTTGCGTAATAACGTCCCATTTCGCGCTGCGCACATCCATCTCCGTGCTCGGCGGCCCTTATCATCCAACCGAAGGCCGCATACTCGTTTTCTTCCTTATAAATGCCGTTTGCATACATAAAAGCAATTTTGCGCATTGAATGTGCTCCGCCGAGTTCCGCCGCTTCGCTGTAGTATTTAAAAGCTTTTTCGTTGTTTTCTTCAACACCGTTGCCGAAGTGATACATATCGCCGAGTAATTCTTTTACTGCAGCTTGTAATTCAAGGGCTTCATCATAAGGAATATCGCCGTTTATCAGAGAAGATAGGATAAGTTTATCGTCGTCCGCCGCTTGTGCATATTCCGCCGCTTTTTTGTGATCGACTTCAAAACCGTCTCCCCCGATGTAATAGTACTGACCCAGCAGCACATACGCGGGAAAACACCCCATATCGGCGGCTTTAAGCAAGTATTCTTTGCCTTTTTCAATATTTTTTTCAACGCCCTCGCCATTCAGATAATAGCATGCAACATCGGCCATTGCATATTCATAACCCATATCGGCAGCTTTAAGCGCAAGTTCAAAACACTTTTTTTCGTCCTTTTCAACGCCCTCGCCGTCGGCATACATACAGCTTAATTTGTGGATGCTTTTTGCATAGCCCTGTTCTGCCGACTTTGTGTAATATTCATACGCCTTTTCAAAGTTCTGTTCGACAAAATACCCTTCGTAATAGCAGTTTCCTGCCAGATACTGTCCCATCTCATCGTTTTCGTCGGCAGCCTCTGTATAACGCAAAAAGGCTAATTCGGGATTTTCCTCTGTACCTATCCCGTACATATAATATGTGCCCAACTTTGTGACAGCGGGTAAATAACCGCTTTCGGCCGCTTTCAGCATATACCTGTACGCCTTTATCTCGTCCTGTTCCACAATGTCGCCGCTGCGGTATATTTCGGAGAGTAAAATCTGTGCGACAGGTTCATCTTCGGCCGCAAGAAGGTGCGAGAGGGCCTTATCTCTGTCCATTATAACGCCCCAACCCCAATAATATGCGACGCCCATACGCGCCTGTGCGTAGACGGAACCGTTATAATATGCTTGTTGTAAATATTCAAAGGACCTTACATAGTCCTCCTCTACCCCTGCGCCGTTAAAATACATATTTGCGATACGGAGCATAGCGTCAACGTTTCCCATATCCGCCAATTTTTCGTACACTTCCGCAGCCGCCTCAAAATCTTCTTTCTCATACAGAGAATCCGCAAGTTCGCTTAACCTTGCCTCGTACACCTCTTGAGTTTCGTTTGCGTTCATTTCAAGGTTTTTGTTTGCAAAATCAGACATTTTCATTTCTCCTTTCGTTTTTTCAAAATACTCTGTGTCATTTTATTATAAAACTATAGTTGTCCGAAAAAAATGCCATATAACAGTGTACGTTTTACTTTCCCTGTTCAACTTCCTTTATCTCGTCGTGCGATGCCGATTTAAGGGAATATGTATCAAATACGGGTTCCGTGGGCAGCTGTATATTAAGGCGGCTTATTTTGTTTATAAGTGCCGTACTTTTATCTATGCACACATCAAAAACGTGGCCGCCGCAGCTTCTGTCGTCCGAAACAAAGTGCAAATGCCAGCCCTTTGCATTTATGCCGTCCATATAATCGGGATAGTAAACGCAGACCAAAGTACCCTTTATATCGTTAAAGAAAAAGTCCTTTTGGGATTTTGAAAGTATCTCCTTTAAAGAAACGTGGTGCGACTTGTACTCCGCCTCGGACCTGGCACTTACCTTTTTGAAACTGCCGCTTATTTTTACAATATGCATACTGTTAAGGCCGAAATCCTCTTCAATGGCGATATCGAGTTTGGTTTTCAGTTCGTCTATATCGACTATATCATCAAGGGTTATTTCCCTGCCCTCTTTCATTTTTGCAACGGCGGCAAAGGGAACACCCGTATC
>CAMNCZ010000162.1 GCA_946534775.1 uncultured Eubacteriaceae bacterium | reverse complement strand
TGCTTCTGCCTGCCAATTTTTATTATACAGTATAATAATATTATTACTTTTAAGAATTTCAACAATAAATTCCAAATCTCCAAGACTTTTTAATCTATGACATACATTACTTTTAAAAGTCTCAAAAGAAGTTCTTACAGTATAAAAATCATACATAATAACACCTCCCATTAAATATCTTTATATTATTATTTTAACATAAAGGGTACTAAATGTAAAGACTATCTTTACTGTTCACAATCGTATATAAATGAAAAATCCCCGCGCTGCCGAATTGCTCGGATAGACGCGGGGGGTACTTCATCGTTTTATATAATTTTTTATTTCGTCAAGCAGCCTGTTGACCTCTTCGTCTGTTCCTATCGTTATGCGCAGACGGTCGTTAATACGCGGCTTGTTGAAGTATCTTACCACAATGCCTTTTTCGCGCAGATATTCAAACAGGCTTTTGGCATCTATGTTTTTGTTTGCGGTAAAAATAAAGTTTGCGCTGCTTGGCAGTGTATCAAAGCCGAGCGCATCAAGCTCTTTTATCAGCCTTTGTCGTGTTGCCTTTATTTTATTGCAGCAGTCCTGCCAATAATCAATATCATTTGCGGCAGCGGCGGCAGCGGCTTGTGAAAGACTGTTTAATGTGTAGCTGTTAAAACTGTTTTTTACGGCTTCAAGCGCATCGACAAGTTCTTTGCCCGCCATTGCATAGCCTACACGCATACCCGCAAGTGCGCGGCTTTTTGAAAAAGTCTGCACAACAACAAGGTTGTCATATTTTTCAAGAAGGCTGACAGCGGAACTTCCTCCAAAATCAATATAAGCCTCGTCAATTATAACTATTACATCGCGGTTGCGGCTTAAAATATTTTCTATACTTTCAAGCGGCATAAATATCGATGTGGGCGCATTTGGGTTTGCAATAACGATACCGCCGTTTTCGACGAAATAATCTTCGGGAACTATCTCGAAATTTTCGTTTAAGGGTACGCGCTTGTACTTTATATTGTAAAGATCGCACCATACATCGTAAAAAGAATAGGTGATATCGGGAAAAAGCACGGGCTTTTCACTGTTGAAAAATGTCATAAAACAAAGTGCCAGCACTTCATCGGAGCCATTTCCCAAAAACAGCATATCATCCGTTACGGGATATGTTTTTTTCAGTGCATCCTTCAATTCGGCGCACGCGATAGACGGGTATTTGCGAAGGTCGCTTTTTGCGTAATCGGCAACCGCCTTTTCTACTGCGGGCGAAGGAGGGTAGGGGCATTCGTTGGTATTTAATTTTACTATATTTTTAATTTTGGGCTGTTCACCCGGAACATAAGGCACTACCTGCCTTATATTATCTTTCCATCCACTCATTTCTATTGTCCTTTCGGGTATAAATTACTGCCTGCTTTTATTGTTTATGTCTTTGTATTGTTCGGCTTTTTGCGCGATCTTATCGTCGATCCCCACTATCATATCTTTTGCATTGTCGGCGCCTATAAGGCCTATAAGCGCTGCCGCAAGCAAAATAAGGCTTATTGTTACGCCTATCCACGCGGGGAGAGCCTTTATGGTGCCCACAATAAAAATTATAAAACTTAAAACAAGCTGTATGCAAGTGTAGGTACAGCCTATTTTCAAAATTGACAGACCGTATATTTTCGATGTAAGGCTGCCTTGCGAAAACAGCGCATAAAAGGCCATACCGCCGCCGACGATTATCGAAACGATACCGAAAATAAATGCTGCCCATAAGGCATTTATGCGGTTGAACGGCACGATAAAGAATATTGCGGAAAACAATACAAGTATTATCAGATAAACCAAAAGTAGGGAAGTTTGTTTTTTACTCATTTTTATTCACCTCGTTTTTTGCCGCAGTTGGGGCAGAAATTGCTTGTAATGCCTTTTTGTCCGCAGGTGCAGTCCCAGGCGGGATCGGGACGCTTTTGTCCGCAGTCGGGGCAGAAGTTTGTTATAATGCCCGCTTTGCCGCAGGAGGGACACGTCCAGCCGAAAGCCGACGATTCGGCTTTCGGTGCGCCGCAGTCGGGACAGAAATTGCTTGTTATATCGGCTTTGCCGCATTTTAAGCACACCCATTTATTTGATTGGAAAGTGCTGTTTTGCGGAATATTGCCCGCTACAACATTTCCGAATCCTTCACCGACCTGTTTTGAATTATCCATAATGGGGTTGAGTGCGTCTTTTGTCATATTTATAACACCGCCCATTGCGCCGAGTGTTACGCCAAGACCCGCAATATCTCCGATGCCGCCGCCCGAACCGCCCGAGCCGCCGCCTGTTATGCCGTTTTGCATAGCTTCAAGACCAACCTGTCTTGCTGTTTCCTGCTGATAGGTGTAGCCTTTTGCCTTCATTTCTTCGGCCTCTGCGTAAGCCTGCATCTTATATGCTTCGGCCTCTGCCTGAGCCTTTATTTTAAGCGCTTCCGCCTCGCCTGTCGCGGCAACGGTCTTTAACTGCGCATTCGTCTGTGCTTCAAGAAGTTTGCGGCTTTGCGCAGCCTCCGCCTCGGCACGGCGTATCTCCTCTTCACGCACTTTAAGCGTTTTGTCGGCAAACTGCTGCTTTAACCGTATAAAGTTGGGGTCGTCATCGGGTGTCAGAATATTCGTAATGTAAAATTCGGGCATTATAAGGCCGTATTCACCGAGTGTTTCGTTTATAACGGCCTGCAATCTTTCCGAAAGCACATCCATATACGAGTCTATCTCGAGGATATTTATATTCTGCTCTTTGATGATACGCGAAAGGTTTGCTTTCACCTTGTTCATAACAAGTGCCCTGAACTTGCCCGCAGCGGCGGCAGTACCGAGTATATCGCCCTGCATAAGTGCATCTGCCGTACCCACAATTTTAAGGATAAGTTTTCTTGCATCGTTTACGCGCAGGTTGAAATTGCCGCTTGCGCCTATTTCAATGTAAAGGCCCGAGGCAGGGTCAAAAAGACGAACCTTGCTGTCCGTGCCCCATTTTATGCCCATCATTGTGGCGATGTTTATAAAATAAACCTCGCTGTGAAAAACATTCTCTCCGCCCGTGCCAAGCTTTATAAGGTCGCGCAGAAGGGGGATGTTCTGCGTTTCAAGTGTATATCGGCCCGCTTCAAACAGATCCAGTGCGTGGCCGTCGCAGAAAAACAGTGCCTGCTGTGTTTCGTGCACTATAAGCTGAGTGCCTAAGTTAAAATCCTGCGAGGGGTGCTTGTAAACGAATACATCGCTGCTGCCCTCATATTTAAGTACACTTATAAGTTCCATAGTTATCTCCTTTTTGTTATTGTCTTTCACTTAATACAACAACCGCTATTGTTACCGCAAGCGGGGCGCCTATCGCTATTCCCGCGGCAAGACCCGCCTGGATATTGAATATGTATACAAGTACCGTAAAGATAAGCAGCGGTACCAGCATTATAAAAGATGCTATCTCAACTATTACGGACAAAACGCCGTTTAAATACACCGCATAAGCAAGTGCAGCCGCAGCGGCCGCAAAAACGGCTATACATAAAGGTATTGAAATATCAAATCTTTCCATTAAAAAGAAAAAAAGTATTGCGGGCAGTATCATACCCACAATTACCGCATAAGGTATGCGCCGCTTTTTTGCCGCGGCCAGTTCATCGCGGCATCTGGCGGCAAATATGCCGCAGTCTCGGTATTCCCCAAGGCTTTCAAAAATTTTTAATGCTTTGTCATAAGCCTTTTTTTCAAAATAATTTTTTGCCTGGGCATAGTCTTTTAATTTCTCCGCTTTGGCCAGACCGCTTTTACATTCCGCGCGCAGTTCCGCCGCCATATCGGCATAGCTGCGTGATGTGCAGGCCGCCGCAGCGCTTTTGTAAAGCAGTATGGCTTCTTCGGCCTGTTTTGCGCTTACATCGCCCTCGCCGATAAGTGTCTCGGCCTTGGCAAGTTTTTCGGTTATATGCGCAAAGTCTTTATAGCCCGCCTCGATATCGCCGATAGGCCGGCTGTTGCCGCAGTGAGCGCACCGACATATACCTGCTGCATAATCGCGTATAAGGTCGCCGCCGCAGACGCTGCATTTTGTATTGTTCATTTTATTGTTCACTTCCTTTTCGATACGGGCCGAATTTATATTTCTATTATAAACCATTTTTTTTTGTTGGTCAATGTTTTAAAATGGTTGAATGTATATTTATGCGTAAATTTTTTGTGAATAAATTAAGTTACCTGTTCGGTAAACTTGACAAAATAAGACAACTGATATAAAATTGTTTTATTAATGGTAAATAGGAGAGTTATTTTGGGAAACACTGATTAATTCAAAAAGGAAAAATAAAATTTAGCTTTAGCGGCAA
>CAMNCZ010000161.1 GCA_946534775.1 uncultured Eubacteriaceae bacterium | reverse complement strand
TAAAATTTATAAATTTTACGACAGCCTTTCCGCAATTTCGGGAAGGCTGTTAAATTTTATTGCTTTTTTAGATATTATATGTTATAATTTTACATATACTGTTGTTTTGGTATATTTTCCGGACAAAAAATACAACAAACCGGAGGATCAATATGATCGAAAAAGTTATAGACACAATAGAGCGTTTTGATATGCTGCACTGTGGCGACAGTGTGGTTATCGGGCTTTCGGGAGGGGCAGACAGCATAACGCTTGCGCATTTACTTCTAAGGCTGAAAGATAAATATTCGCTTAAACTTTCCGCGGTGCATATAAACCATAATATACGCGGCGAAAGTGCGCTTGCCGACCAGAGGTTTGTGGAGAGATTCTGCAAAGAAAACGGTCTGCCGCTTAAAGTACTTAGCCTTGATATAAAGGGCATCGCAAAGCAAAACTCGCTTACACTTGAAGAAGCGGGCAGACAACAGAGATATCTGGCCTTTGAAAACGAGGGTGCGGATAAAATTGCAGTTGCACACAATTTAAATGACAACGCGGAAACGATGATAATGCGTCTTTGCCGCGGCACGGGTTTAAAAGGTATGGGAGGTATACTTCCCGTTCGCGATAATATCATAAGACCGCTTATTATGTGCAGCCGCACCGAGATAGAGGAATACTGCAAAAAAAATTCACTGTCTTTCTGCACCGACGAAACCAACCTTGAGACCGATTATACGCGCAATAAGATAAGACACCTTATCCTGCCCGTTCTTGAGGAAATTAACCCGGGGGCTGTAGGGAGCCTTGGCAAAAATGCATATCTTTTCAGACAGGAAAACGATTTTATCGAAAAACTTGCAAAACAGGCTTATGAAAACTGCAAAACGGATGAAGGGCTCGATGTCGGGAAAGTTTGCGGGCTTGATGATGTGATACGCAGCAGGGTGCTTCGGTTTGCCTGCGAAGATGCGGTGGGGCTTAAAGATATAGCCCTTGAACATATAGAGATAATCGATGCTATGCTTGAAAAGGCCAGCGGGAAACGTGTGGACCTGCCAAAGGGATTGAGTGTGGTAAAAGACGGCGGAAAACTTGTCTTTACGCAAAAAGGCGAATTTATTTGCCATAAACTTTCGCTTGATAAAGAAGTTTTTATAGGTCAAAAAAAATATGTATTGTCAAAAGAGATAAAAGAGGGTGCGGAAAGTTTCGGCGTATATTGCGATGAAACGGATCCCGAGTTTTATCTGAGAAACCGCAGAAACGGCGATATATATATACGAGGCGACGGCAGGCGGATAAAACTAAAAAAAGAATTTATCGACAAAAAAATACCTGTTTCAAAAAGGGACAGTCTGGTATTGCTTGCGTCAAAGGAGTGTGTTTATTGGGCCGAAGGCCTTAAAAATAAATTTAAAGAGAATAATTATTTTTTAAATGTATGGGAGGACAAAAAATGAGTGAAAATATTTCTGTATTGATTTCCGAGGAAAAGATAAAAAACCGTATTTCCGAAATAGCTATGCAGCTTAACGAAAAGTACAAGGGCAAAAAGGTCACGGTGATCTGTACACTTAAAGGAGCATTTATTTTCGCTGCCGACCTTGTAAGACAGCTTGAAACAGATGTCAGGATGGAATTTCTTTCGGCATCGAGCTACAGGGGTACGGAATCCACGGGAACACTTGTGATGAAGCAATCTATAGATCAGCCTATCACGGGTGAGAATGTTATAGTTGTTGAAGATATACTCGATACCGGAAGAACATTAAAGCATCTTAAAGAATATTTTACCAAGCAGGAGCCAAAGTCGCTGCTTCTTGTTACACTGCTTGACAAGCCCGACAGAAGGGTTGCGGATATTCAGTGCGATGTAGTTGGTTTTACAATACCCGACAAGTTTGTTGTGGGTTACGGCCTTGACTACGATCAGCAGTACAGAAATCTTCCGTATATCGGAGTATTGGATGTACAAGAGGTAAAGTAAGTTGAATGGTTTGATATACTATATTTTTAATTTAGTTATTCTGTTATATTTTACGGGAGTTCTTTTTGTAAACGCCAAAATACGAAAAAAACTGCTGAAGATCAATTACGGCATAACGGCATTTGCGGCGCTGCTTATCGTTGTTGATGCAGCGGGTGCCATACGTTCTGGCGGTGTAAGATATATGGCGTTCGCAAGCCTTGTCCTTGGCTGTACAGCCTGTTTTTACACCCTTTACGAAAAGGAAAACAAAAATATAAAACGTGAATTTTCCGATTTGTTTAAAATTGCCGCGGTATGTTTTTTGTTTGAGATAATAGTGTTCAATTTTAATTCGACACATCTTTTCACACACGATTATCAGCCAAAGCAGCTTTCCTATACCGAGGCCGAGTGCAGCAATTTCAATATATCCACTTTTCAGACGGAAAATCAGGGCAGCGGATATCTGGAGTTCAAGGGGCTGAATATACCTGTGGGAACAATAACGGTTGATGCCTCGTCAAATAAAAAAAGCACCGTAAAGTTCAATATCGATGTAAAGGACGATACACATTCGGCAAAATATTACGGTTCGCTTGCAACTGCCGAAGTAATTAAGGACAACGAGAGAAGCAAAACGATAATCTGCAACTTTTTCGGCAATACGAGAGATCTTAAATTCAACTTCAATGTCGATCAGGATGAAAAGATAACAATAAACAAAATAACAATAAATTCTCCTGTGCCTTTACGTTTTTCTGTCACAAGGTTTTTGATATTATTTTTTGCGGTATTTGGGATGTATCTTCTTAAAAACAATTCCGCTATGCAGGATACGTTTAAAAAATCGGAAAAATATGTTAGGATTTGTGCTTATGCAATAACCGCAGTAATGGTTATATTTGCGCTTTTCCTTACAAATGCGGGCAGGTCAAACGATAAGTCGCACTCGCTTTCAAAGGATTTTCATTCGGAAAGCGGAAACCAGATGACAAAAGAACTGGTGGATACATTTAAAAATAAAACGGTGGTCATTGACGAAGATCCCGCAGAGGAACTTGCAAAGCTTGATAATCCTTATGACTGGAGTCAAAGGGATAATATCTCTTATCCGTGGGATCACTTGTATTTTGACGGCAAGATATATTCATACTACGGTATAGCACCGATAATCCTGCTGTTTTTGCCCTATAACCTTATTACGGGATATTATTTTCCGTCATCGTGGGCGGTATGGCTTTTCGGTGTTATAGGCATAATTTATCTGACAAAGATGTATCTTTTGCTTTGCAAAAAGTTTTTTGAGGATATAAAAGCATCTTTGATAGTGTCGGGGCTTTTGATACTTCAGCTTACAAGCGGCATATATCTTTGCTTTAATTATGCAAATTTTTATGAGATAGCGCAGTCGGCAGGCTTTGTTTTCCTGCCGTCGGGCTTTTACTATATGCTCAGATCAAATGTTATCGGCAACGGCGATATCAAAAAAAGATATCTTGCCATATCGACCGCTTTATTAAGCTTTGGTGTGCTTTCAAGGCCTACGCTTGCGCTTTATTGTATAGCGGCGCTGTTTTACATTTACGCAGGCTTTATAACAAAGCTTAAAAATATAAAGGCGGGCAAAGCGCAGATCAAAAAGACTTATGCCGCGTACTTTGCGGCGGCTATGCTGCCTTTTGTGTGCATCGGTCTTGTACAGATGCTTTATAACTACGCAAGGTTCAAGTCGTTTTTCGATTTTGGTATACAATATTCGCTTACTATAAACGACTTTACCCAAACCGAGTTTCATACCCAGCTTACAGCGATTGGTTTTTATAATTTTCTGCTGCTGTTTCCGGGTGCTTCGGAAAGATTTCCGTTTTATAACCTGCCGGGTGTGCTTCAGTTTATGCCGCAGGGCTATTACTTTATAGCAACAAGCCCCGTTGTCGGCCTTTTGTGGCGTGCGCTGCCGCTTTGGTCGTATTGTAAGGCAAAAAAAGCTTATACCGTAGCCGAAGATAAAAACAAAAAATTGTATACATTGCTTATTTTTATCTCCTGTGTTGTATGTCCGTTTATAATCATTTTCTCAATATGGGAAAGCGGATATGCATCAAGATACAGTGTGGACTGTGCTTGGCAGATGATAACGGGCGCGCTGATAATTGCGTATATATTATACCGAAGAAGCGGGAGTGAGCTTAAAGTGTTTTTGGACAGACTTATGCGCATCTCTGTGATGGCGGCGGTAATATTTACAGTTGGTGATATGTACAACTGGATAATAAACAACGTATCGACAGATTTGCAGGCAAGTATGTATTCGTTTGCAAGGTTGTTTGAATTCTGGCGATAAAAATTAAATATGTATTTTTAAGACTCTTTCAGCTGAAAGGGTCTTTTTTTGGCAGATT
>CAMNCZ010000160.1 GCA_946534775.1 uncultured Eubacteriaceae bacterium | reverse complement strand
CAGCCTTCGGAGTTCGCAAAAATTTTTATGATAATTTTTTTGTCAAAATTTATTGACAAATTCCAAAAAAAGATTAATAATATAGGTATACTGCTTTTAGTATGTCTGTTGACCGCAATTCCGTTTTTGCTTATCAAAAAACAGCCTTCGCTTTCGGCAAGTCTTGTTTTGATAGCTATTTTGGGGGTGGAGTTGTTCGCAGGCAGACTGAGCTACAAATACATACTGATAGTTTTGCTGGTAGCGGCATCTCTTGTTATAATCATATATGCGGACCTTTTAAGGGAAGATCATCCTTTGCTTAAAGGTGCCCTTAATATGGAGGATTATCAGATATCGCGTCTGACGGACTTTCTTAACAAGGATTACTCCAGCAGCACATATTATCAGACCAAACATTCCATTTGGGCTATCGGTTCGGGACAGCTGAGAGGCAAAGGGCTTTATAACGGAACAGTCAATCAGCTTAGTTACCTGCCCGAAAGCCACAACGATTTCGTGTTTGCCGTTATAGGTGAGGAGTTTGGGTTTCTGGGCTGTCTTGCGGTCATAGCACTGATGTTTTGTATTATTACAAGGTGTTTTGTTATTGCCGCAAAAGCAACGGATAATCTTGGCAGACTTATTGCCGTAGGGGTAGGCGGTATGTTTGCATTCCAGACCTTTGTAAACATCGGCGTTGTTACGGGGCTTTTGCCTAATACGGGTATGACATTCCCGTTTTTAAGCTACGGCGGAAGTTCAATATGGACAAATATGCTTGCGGTCGGTTTGGTATTGAATGTCGGTATGTGTAAACCAAAATCTATGTTTGAGGGGTGAAAAAATTGAATATTGCATTAATTGCACACGACAACAAAAAGATCCTTATGGAAAATTTGTGTATTGCATACAGGCATATTCTTATCAAGCACAATCTTTTTGCAACGGGCACCACGGGACAGCTTGTTGAGGAGACAGCAAATCTCAATATCAACAAATATCTTGCGGGACATCTCGGCGGCGAGCAGCAGCTGGGTTCGCAGATAGCAAACAATGATATCGATCTTGTTATATTCCTGCGCGATCCCGTCACCAGCAAAAATTATGAGCCTGATATACATTCGGTTTTAAGACTGTGTGATATACACAATATACCGCTTGCTTCCAATCTTGCAACTGCCGAGGCGCTTTTGCTGGCGCTTGACCGCGGCGATCTGGATTGGAGAAATATACTTAAACAGTAAAATAAAAAGGGATTTTATAAAGAAACGAGGTAAACTGAAAATGAAAAAATTTATTGAAGAGTTCAAGGCTTTTGCATTAAAGGGTAATGTAATGGATATGGCTGTCGGTGTTATCATCGGTGCCGCATTCGGTAATATCGTAACGGCGCTTACCGAAAACATTATCAATCCTATTATCGGCTGTATCGGTAATCCCGAGGTTACGGGCCTTACATTCAATCTTATCAAAGGACAGGTTATCGACCTTGGTGCATTTATTACGGCTGTTATCAACTTCCTTATTATGGCACTTATCCTTTTCTGCCTGCTCAAATCCATCAACAAGATGATGACACTTGGCAAAAAAGAAGAAGAGGAAGCAGCCCCCGCAACTAAGGAATGCCCTTACTGCAAAATGGATGATCTTCATCTTGAAGCAACACGCTGCCCTCACTGCGGAAGCGAAATAAAATAATTTTATTACATAAAACGGGTCGTTATACCAAAAGCGACCCGTAATTTTTTTTACAGATTTTTTGTCATTTACAGATTATCTTGCAAAATGAGAAAATAAATTTATTTTTTTCGGTCAAAAGCATTGATTATTTTTTTAAAATGGTTTATAATCATACTAAGCGGCATATTTTATGTCAAATTTTATATGAAAGGAGCAATTCTATGAAGAAACAAAGATTTGCTGCGTCAATTATGGCTGCCATAATGGCGTTAAGCACGATTTCTTCAAATGTTTTCGCTGCCGATACAAGTGCGCTTGAAAGCGTTTCATTGGAAGAGTCTGTAGTAAGTGCTTCTGCATTTGATGCACAAGAGGCTGTTACAGAAGACGAGGATGAAGTGCAGCACAGTATCCAAGCTTTTGTTGACGGATTTGTTTCCGGCGGCATAGGCAATGTAGGCGACAAACATTTCACGGTGACAGTTGACGGTGACTCTGTAAGGCTTGCAAATGCAAGTACAAACAAAGGTAAGTTCTCCGACGGTGCCGACAACTATGCATATTATGCAAAACAGGTGTCTACAGCAAACGACTTTACATTAAAAGCAACTGTAAGCATCAATGAATATAATACTCAGTCGGGGGCAACCAACCAGCATCAGTCATCTTTTGGTATTGTTGGCTTTGATGAGGTCTACGACACCGACAACACTTATGCAAGCCAGCTGTTTTTAGGTGCTTATGCGGCTAAAAAGGACAACCCCGCATCTATTTCCGCTATCTCGCGCCATGCAAGTGACAGCAAGAAAACGATCCATGCGGAAAATCTTTCCGAGTCATTTAAAAACTCAACATCCGAGGGCAGCTTTAAGCTTGTTCTTAAAAAATCGGGTACAAACTACTTAATGGAATGTGACGGCAACAGCTATACTTTAAGCGATCCCGACCTTTTTGTTAAGGATACCGCATATTTCGGTTTTTATATTGCGCGTAATGCGGATATAACATTCTCCGATATAGTATTTAACGAAGATACAAGAAAAGCTGTTTCACTTAATGTTAAGCAGCTTCCCGATAAAACGACTTACGGTATAAACGATAACGTGGACCTTACGGGTGCTGTTGTTGAAGTAACCTACGATGACAATTCAACAGAGGTTATTGACAACAACGACATAGTTGTAAGCGATTTCGACTCCTCTTATGCGGGCACAAGAACGATGTACCTTAACAAGGGTGCAGCTTCCGCACCGGTGGAATATACCGTTATGTCAGACGGTATTGTTGAATTAAAGCTTGTTTCGGAGCCTTATATCAACGAATATACCGCGGATATGCGTTTCAGTACGGAAGGCATAAAGGTGCAGGCTGTATTGAACACAGGCGAAACGGTTGAACTTATCGACATAAACGATTATGACGAAAAAACTGCAAAAGAAGATGAAAAGAAAGTTCCCAAGTACGCTTTTTACCTTGACGGCAAGGAAATAAACGAGGACTATTTCTTTACATCGGCAGATGCAGGCAGCAAAAATATCGAAGTAAGAGCTATCTCCTCCGAATCTATCGAGGCAAACGGTGCCGTAACAAGCTATCCCGTTGAGATAAGCGCAAGTACACTTACTTCTATCCGTATTTTTATCAGTGCGGCAAACAACAGATATTTCAGGGGCGATACCTACGATCCTACGGGTATGGTTATCCGCGGTGTTTATACGGCAGCAGACGGTTCTTCCGTAACAGCGGTAGTTCCCGAAAGTGATTACGAGATAGATGTACCTTCGTTTGAAACGGCAGGCACAAAGACTATCACTATTACTTCAAAGGTAAACCCCTCGGTTTCAACCTCTTATACTGTTGATGTACAGGAACCTTTATTTATTGAATACAGAATAATGGATTATCCCGTTATGACTATAAATGTAGGTGACGAGTTCAAGGCAGGCGATCTCAAGGTAGGCGCTTACTTTACAAGCCGTGCTTATGAAGAAGCAGACAAGTCGGAATATTCGATCGATCTTTCCGAATTTGACAGTTCAAAAGCAGGTACAACAACAGTTAAAGTTGTGGTAAACGGCAAACACGGTCAGCAGACCATTCCGCTTACACTTACGGTTGTTGAAAAACAGGCTCAGATCTGGCGTCACACTTATTTCGGCGCATCAACAAGCTCGGGCAACGACTATGCAAATGCTAATGTTGATGATGCAGAGAAAACAGCAATAATAGACGGCAAATTAGTTAAAAACAGCAGTGTTATTGCAGAAAACAAGGGAACATATTATTCAATGGATAAAATTCCCGATGTAACAGTTGCTTCTACAGCAGGTGCAGGTAAGATAACAGGCGATAACGACGGTATTTCTTATTACTTTACAAGACTTGCTGCGGACAAAAACTTTACAATGAATGCTACACTTACTGTTGATTATTATCTTGAAAATAATAATGATTTGACAAGAAAAGGTCAGGAAGCGTTTGGTATTATGGTTCGTGATGCCGTACCTTTTGTAAGTGCGGATGATGATCCCAGTACTATAGACAAGAATACTATTTCGGTTGCAAAAGCAGGGCTTGCAAATGTTGATGAACTTACGGGTGAGCCTATGCTTCTTAAAACAAGCGGCACTTTTGCATCAAATATGGCTATTATCGGCGGGTTTGGGGGTTTCACCTATACTTCGACAGATGATGTTAGTTATATAAGAAAGTCTACCAGCAACAGAATC
>CAMNCZ010000159.1 GCA_946534775.1 uncultured Eubacteriaceae bacterium | reverse complement strand
ATTTGATGGGAGATTTTGGCAAGGACAGCGGGCTTTTAATAAAGCCCGCAAACCCTTCCACCACCGCAAGCGGCGGTCCCCCTACCCTAAAAGGGCAGGCAAGGTATAGCGGGGCGTTTCTTTATCGGCTGCGGCAAGGTTTCTCGGCTCCCCTCGTTAGGGGTATGGCGAAATCCCTACCGGAATTTCGGTATAACTCATAACCAACTTTTCACGGCCGTGATAAGCGCGGCAGCTGCCGGAATTACATAAAACGCGCACAACATACCCACTGCCGTTATATTGAACACCGCATAAGCCAAATTTTTAAAGAATTTGTTTTCGGCAATATCCACATTTTTACGCATTTTAAGCAGTGTCACCAACACAGCGGCGGCAAGTGCCGCAACAAGGGCCAAAACAGACTTCAGCATAAGTTTCGGCACATACACAAGCTTGATATCGCAAACACCGTTTTGCAGCGGTACAGCCATAAAAGCACCGCCCAATACAGGCACTGTATCCGTTTTAACGCCGTTGACGGCCGCTTTCCAATCGGCGCTGTACTCAACGGGTATAAATGCATAATTTCCGCCGTCCGCATCTACACTCATAGTTATCCTATCCTTGCCGACGTAAACGTTTTCGGCACCTTTATCCGCATAAGCCGCAGTAAGGGCATCAAGTTTCGCATCATCCATAAGCCCGAAACGTATATGTTTCAGTCCCTCATCCGATGTAAGCACCGCAACTTCCGCATTTTCGTCTTTAAAGGTCCCCAGTTCCGCAAAGCCGCTTATATAGTCCTTAGGGTACGAAACTTCCGTGTTTTCAAAATATCCGAATTCCTTTACTTTACCGTTTAAGGCAAAGCTGTAGGCATCATTTACTCCGCCATCCGACACAGCGTAAAGCGTAAACTCACCCTTTATCGGTATAACAGCGGAATAAACAAACATACCGTTTTCATCTTTTGCCCCGCCGAACGCATTGTTGTCAAGTGTGTATATAAGCGGTTGTTCATCGCCCGACAGCGCG
The DNA here is from genome assembly GCA_946534775.1 of uncultured Eubacteriaceae bacterium. Taxonomy (GTDB): domain Bacteria; phylum Bacillota; class Clostridia; order Lachnospirales; family CAG-274; genus RGIG4310. The sequence goes on along the minus strand of CAMNCZ010000159.1, from coordinate 3,374 downwards.
GCATATATGCGATTTTGCCATTCAAACCCGCTGTCCTTAGGCATTTCTGTAAAGTTCCGTCCGACAGGTATGCCAAAAGGCAGTTTAAAACGGCAGTCGTAAACATCTATGCCGTTTACCGACTGTTCGCGAACATACAATGCCTCGTCTGCGCCTTTTTTGGACATAACTTTTTTGACATTAAGCAAAGCGTCCGTAAATGCCGTACCGCCGACATCGATTATTCTTGTATAAACGCTTCCGTAGCCCAACGACCGCATAGTTTCAAAATATTCCACGTTGTTTTCGTTAAGCCAGGCCGACAGCCCCGCGCGTTCCAATATTACGGGATAATTTGTGGACAGCATAGGATAAACGCACTTCATCCTTGAGATATTGTCGTTGTCAAATTCCAGTTCTTTTTTAAGAGCAACGCTTTCTTTTATGTACATATCGCCCGTAATTGTGGTATGTTCCGCCTCGTCACCGCAGTAGTACTTTGGTGAAACAAAGCCCCATCCCGCCGCAGCGCAGCTTAAAAACACGCATAGATACAATACCGTGTTTTTTGCCCTGCCGCGAATATTGAACCATACAATGTAAAAAACAACATAGACCGCAAAACAAGGCAAATAAAGACCGTAACCGTTTACATTAAATATACCGTAGTTTAAAAAATTGGCGCACATCGCAGCAAGCAGCGCAAGTCCGACAGGAAAAAGCAATACAGCGACAGCCGCAGCTTTTCCCGACATCCGTGCTGACTTCGTTTTTGACGAAAACCACACAAAAATATCGGCCGAAACAAAGGAAAGTATAAAACCGAAACGGAACGGAAAATTGATATGCGAGCCGAAATGCCACATAAGTTCCGTAGACGGCAGAAATACAGGGATCGCAAGCAGTAAAATCAAATAAAGATAAAACAGTGTCTGTCTCTTTTCGGCAAAGCCTTTTTTTAAAGCTGCCATTGCCGTCACAAGTGCGGCAACACCCGCCTCGCAGCCAAAAAACATAAACGCTTTTATGCCCGTTTCCACCTGTTTTGCCGAAAAAATTATCTCCGAATAATCGGGGTTGCTTACCTCGTTAAGCCTTACCGAGGATGACCATTTCCACATTGCGGGAGCAAGCACAAACAGCGATATACCGAGTGCAAGCGCCGTATAAAGCCCAAGTGCCGATATTTTTGCCTTTTTGCTGCCGCAATTTGTTATATGTATATATCCGAAACCGAAAAACACCAGAAACATAAGTATCATAAGCGACAAATACGGGCAGGATATCACAGTCAGCGCAGTGACCGCCATATACAAAAGTCCTTTTCCCGTGTCGAACATCCGCTTTAGACAAAGCATTATAAGCGGCAGGAATACCATTGCTTCCAAAAAATAAATATTGGTGTAATACTGCATCACATAGCCGCCGAAAGTATACATCAGCGCTGCCGCCGTCGTCACCGCGCCATCTCCCGCGTGAGTTTTTTTAAGATACAAACTCATAGTGAACGACATAAGCATCATTTTGAACATAAGGAAAAATGACATCGCATTCAAGATATCATCCCTTTTTACAAACAGAAAAAATAAATTGAGAGGCGACAGCACAAAAGCACCCATATTGGCATACATATTTGACGAACACGCCGTAAACCAGCCATAATACGGCACCGCCTTAAAATGCAGCACGTCCCACGCGTGTGTATAAAGCGGTATAAACGACTGGTTCATATCGTAATACGCAATATTGTTTGTTCCAAAAGGGTACACCCCTTTTAAAATATATATAAAACACAGTAAACAGGCGGTGAACATCGGCGCAGCCAACAAGGCCGAATATTTTTTTAAATTATGCATAATTTTCCCCATAAATATAAAACGGCAGGAAACTCCCGCCGCTTACTCCTTTTTTTACTCCGCAGCCTTATTTTCGTCACCCTCCGTGGGAACATTGTTTTCGGTGCGTTTCTTTTTCTTTATTTTTATTTTGTAGTTTTTTATTTTTACGGTCTTTTTCGGCTTGCCCTCTTTGTGCTTAAAATAGCGGTCTTTTATAACCTCGACCATAAAAGCGGGCAGCTGCATCATACGGCCTATCCTTGACGGCTGGCACAAAAGCCTGTAAAACCACTCCAGATTAAGCTTGATAAAGACCTTTGGCGCACGTTTCACCGTACCGCTGAACACATCGAGGCTGCCGCCTACGCCTATTGCCACCTTAACATCAAGCCCGTCAAGATGCTTTGCTATCCATTTTTCCTGTTTCGGGAAACCGATACCCACCAAAAGAAGATCGGGCTTTTTTTCGTTGATATCGGCAATTATCAGCTGTTCTTTTTCCTCATCGAAATAGCCGTCTGCCGTGCCGACAACAGTAAGTCCCTTAAAGCGCTTTTCCATTTCTTCCTTGGCCTTTTCCGCCACACCGGGGGCGCCGCCGAAGAAATAAGCGGTCTTTTTGGTGTTTCGCATTTTATCAAACAGCGCAAGCACCGTGTCGCAGCCCGGCACACGCTCTTCTATCCTGTTTTCGGTAAAGCGCGATGCATATACAATGCCGATGCCGTCGGGGATATTGACGGCCGATGTATTTAAAACTTCCATAAATTCGGGGTCTTTAAGTGCTGTCATTACCATTTCGGGGTTCGGCGTATAGACTGCCGCCTTTGTATCGCCGTTTAAATATACATTTAAAAGTTCAACCGTTTCCACGGGTGACATATTGTTAAACGGCACGCCGAGAATATTGCATATTCCACTCATATTGTATTCTCCTTGATCGGGTCGTTCTTTATTTTAAGGTATAGTCGCCTTTTACCAAAAACCACGCGGCTTCGGTCACTTTAACACCGCGGCCGTCGTCACGGGGCACTATCATAAGATGGTTTGCACTCGCAACATCACCCGTTGTAAGGTTTTTCCCCGTTGTAGTGTCAACAAGGCCGTCAACGCCCTCTATATAGATATTTCCCTTGCCCGAACGCAGGATAAGTTCCGTACCCTCGCCGCCGACAATGACCTGACCGACACTCACATAAACAGGCTGATAGCTTGAACCCGCAGCAGGCGCAATATTGCCGTCTGCGCTTACCGAACCGCCGTTTACTATCTCCAATACCTGATTTATCTTGTCGTCAACATAGCTTTTTGATACAAGCGGGTCGTCTTGTGTGCCCGCCGCGCCAAAGGCCGTAACGGCCGTAAGCATAGCCGCAGTAACAACAAAGATCTCTATTCCCGCAATAATTTTGCTTTTCATTTAACTTCCTCCAACTCTATTTCAAATCTATGCCTGATCTATGTCAAAAAAATAATTTTCTTTTTTTATAATATCACAAAACCGCCGCTTTCGCAACCGTCAGTTATTTCCTTAATAAAATTGTAATTATTGCGTAA
>CAMNCZ010000158.1 GCA_946534775.1 uncultured Eubacteriaceae bacterium | reverse complement strand
TAATTGGCAAAAAACCTGTTTTTTGCCAGAGGGTGGCGCTTAATGCGACACCCTCCTGAATACACCCAGCGGGAATCGAACCCACAACTAACCCTTAGGAGGGGTTTGTTATATCCGTTTAACTATGGGTGCTTAACAAAAGTATTTTACCACATTGCAAAACGGATGTCAATTAAAAATTTATTTATTTTTTATACGGTACCGCCGCAGGCGTATTCTCCGCCCGAAACTTTGTCGGCGGCAATATAATATATATCGGAACATTTCAACTCGGTTTTAAGCAGTTCTTCACCTTTTTTTACGTTTGTTACAACGGGTATGGCAGAGTTTTTCGCAAGCTGAGAGTATAAAAAACTTTTTTCTTCACGCACACCAAGCACCCTTATATAAGCGGGAGGCCTCTGCTGCATATCCTTGGTTATACCCAAAACGGTGTGCAGCACTGCCCGTTTTAACTTTGTGTGGGTGTAGCGTTTTGTCTTTACCGCATCTGTCATATCGGATATTTTTTTGATATCTTTATACTTTAAAAAGCGGTTTTCAAGACCTTCCGTCATATCTGCTATACGCGAAAGCTCCTCTCCCGTTTTTGTCCTTAACAGATAGGCGAAAATGTCGCTGTAATCATCAAGCACGGGATAGCGTATATCCTTGTAGTCTTTCAGCGTATTCTGCGGCAAGGCCGATTTTGGTACATTCCCCGATAAAAGTTCTTTCCTTACCGCTGCCGCCGATGAGATGCTGCCGCTTAATTCCGTCTGATTATAGCCGTTTGCCTTTCTTTTCATCGTATACGGCTTTATTGCCGAATTTCTGCGTTTCAGCGCCGCAATATATTCTATGGCAAGTATATTGTTGGGGTTGTTTATAAACGAAATATCATAGCCCAATATCCGCTCTGCCGCTTTTTCCCTTGCGGCGGGATAAGAAAGCCCTTTTGAAAGATTTTCCGATAATATCTGTCTGAAATATTCCGTTTCATTTGCAAATATATCCGCAACAGCCTCGAGTCTTTCCGTATTGCCCTCTTCGCTGCCAAAAAACAGTGAGGAAACGATATTGCTTTTATCAAGTATTTCTATCGCGGCATTTGCAAAAACATCAGCCGCCCCCGTCGCATATTCAACAGGCAGTTCCAACACCATATCAACACCGTTTTCAAGCGCCTGCCGTGTGCGTACCACCTTATCAAGCACCGCAGGCTCCCCGCGCTGAACAAAATTGCCGCTCATTATCACTATAATATTCCGACAATCCGTTATTTCACGGGCTTTTTTTATATTAAGGCTGTGACCGTTATGAAACGGGTTGTACTCCGCAATTATCGCCGTGTTCATTTTTTCACCTGTTACGCCGTGTATCTGTTAAGTTCCGTCATATCGGCACTATCCTCATTTACAGCAAAAACATTTTGCGAAAGTGTAAAATATTTGCCGTTAAGATAAGCCGCATCTGTAATTATAATACCTGTTTCCTCGTTTTGATTATGTGTTATCCTGCCTTTAAAAACGGGTGTATTGTTTTCGCTGATATTATAGATATATACACCGTTATACTTCTCGACAGCGCCGTTTTCACCATTTACAAAAAGGCTGAGATCAAAAAGCATTTCACCTTCCGCAATATTTTTTGTTTCGATAGGTTTTATTGCGGTGCCCGCATCACCGATAACATCACCTGCGGTTTTTACTGCACTGTCTTTAATGCTCCACATACTTATTTCGGCATTGTTAAGTTCTTTGTTTTTGCCAAGACCGATGACCGCAGTTTCGTAAGGCCTTATATATTCGACGCCGTCAAGCGCCATAGCCGTTTTTTCCTGCGCCTGTATCACTGTGCGAGGTTCTCCGCTCTTTTCATCATCCACATAAACCTGTGATAAAGATGCAATTATCATATTTTCTTTTGATGCATCTATAAAATAAATGTTTCCGTCGGCGCTGCTGACATTTGCAAGTCCGTCTGCCGACAGTTCAAGCCTGCTGTCGTTTTCCAGACTGCCGTTTAGCATATACATAACGCTTTTGCCGTTTTTTTCGGCAAGCGCCGCATAACCGCCGTATTCCGCTATCCTGTTAAGCGAAACCAGTGTTCCGTCGATATATTCGTGATTATATCCGCCGTTTATAAGGTTTAATTTATATAAATTTGTAAGTTTGTTTGATACTGTGCCGTTTTCGCTTGGCATTGAACCCTGTGCCGAGAATATGACCGAATTTTGCGCAAGCGTAAAGTCCTCACCCACACCAAGGAAAAAATCGGCATCGGCCTTTTTGGTAAGGTCTGCCAGGTCAAAGCGGTATATCGCCGTAAATGCTTTATCCAACATCTGCGGCATATACTTTATCTCGTCAAACTTTGCTTGTGTCCTTTTGTTGAGATCGCAGTAGGACGGAGTCTTATATACATCATCTTCCGCAAGTTCTCCTGCGTTTTTTCTTACCGCTATACAAAGCGAGTTTTCAAAAAGCTGCTTTTTAACAACATCTCCGTCGCAGTAAAACCATCTTTTTATAACAGGCTGTGCATCCTCACCGATTTCGCAGCACAAAAGAATAAATTTTTTGCCCGGCACTATCACCTTGCCTTCGCTGCGTGTCTCCTGCTGTTCGGGGTCCGCATCAAAGGTCTGCTCTACAACGGGCATTTCGGCATTTTCACCCGTACCCGTTATAAACAGACGGCCGTCATATACCGTAAGTGTTTCGGGCACAAATCCCTCACACAATTCCACCGTGGCAAAGGTATTATCCGTACTGCTGCCGCAGACAAGTTTTCCGCCGCAAATAGCAAACACCCTGTCGCCTATAGGCGCAAGTTTTTCACTTTCGGAGTCGTCAATCACCATTTTTTCAGCTTTTGCGGCACTTACCTGCATACCGCCCGAGTCACTGCCTGTGCCGAAAAATACAGATCTTGCGCCGATAAGTTTCCTAAGATTATTTTCACTTAAAACCAACGGAAGATTACTTACCTGCTGTTCTATCTCCGCCAAAAGTTCAGCCTCCGCAGCGGGGTCAAAATCGACATTTTCCTCCGCAGGGCTTAAAATAAGCATATTTTCATTATATTCAAACATTTCCCGACCGAAAATATCACAAAATGCATTAAGCGGGATATAAGCATAAGTATTTCGGAAAATAACAGGATCTTCAAGGTCCCTTTTATCCTCTGCCGAAGAACTTATTACCTGTGCCTGCGCCGCACTGAAAACCACCGCCGTATTGTTCATACGCAAAGTAGCCTGTTTTTTGTCAAAATCCTCTTCAACAGCCGCGCCGAAAGCGGTCTCAAAAAACGAAAGCGGGGCATAAAAACAGCCGTTGTATCTTATCGGTACAACATTTATATTGCTGCCGCCAATTATCATCTGCCGCTTGTTTACAAGCATAACGGGGCTGTCTTTGCAAAGTACCACGGAATTATTAAGTTTATCTGCCAGCCTGACCGTTTCGTTCATTGGTGTCTCGGTGCTTTTATTGCCCGAATACAGCTGCATAACCAGCACTATGCTGACAACTATAAAATAGACAAGAACTATATTAAGAACAATTTTATTTTTCATATTATTTTCTTTTATTTACTGATAATGTAACCGTTTTCTTCAAGTTCTGCCGCGTATATCGGGTCTTTCAGCCTTTCTTCGGACTCCCTCATACGCTCTTCAAGCATTTTTTGCTTTTTTCCCGTTTTTACTTTAATCAACTCTATAAAATTTAATATCGCCACAAGCAGTGCAATAGGCGTCATAAACGCAAATTCAATCGGTACGGCACCTTTTGCCCAATATCTGTACAGACACAAACCAAACGCAAGCGCCGCTATCGCAAGCCCGATAAGTGCAAAATTTTTATATCGCACTTCGTTAAGTTCGCCCTGCGGCATACCCTCGCAGGCAAGTTCGTGAAACCGTTTATCTATGTACTTTTTACCGCAGCTTTTACAGCTGATTATCGGTGAACCGTACTTATATTCATTTGAATTGTACATCGGTATTTTTTTATAACACCACGGACATTCGCCGCCGGTAACAGGTAGCTTCATAACAGATCTCCTTTAATTTATTAATAAATATAAGGTGTCGGATTTGTATGTGCGCCGTTTATACGCACCTCAAAATGCAGGTGAACGCCTGTCGAATAGCCCGTTGTACCCGCCTTTGATATAACTTGTCCCTTTGAAACGCTCTGGCCGTTTGTTACACACAAAACGTTATTATGTGCATACAGTGTGCTTATGCCGCCGCCGTGGTCGATAATAACGCAGTTGCCGTAGCCGCCGCGCCAGCCCGCATAAATGACGGTACCGCTTTCAGCCGCCACAACATCGGTATTGAGTGTTGCTTTAAGGTCAAGGCCCGTATGGAACTCCGACCCGCCGCTTATGGGGCTTGAAC
>CAMNCZ010000157.1 GCA_946534775.1 uncultured Eubacteriaceae bacterium | reverse complement strand
GGAAGATGATGAGTATCTGGCCAGTGAAGACAGTGACGAAGATGAAGACGAGGAAAACGACAAACCGTCCCAAAAGACTAAAAAATCAATGGGCAGCGGAAAAGTCTACGGTCAGGTCCCCGAAGCTAACATCAAAATATCCAAAAATACACCTGTAAAAATAAAGGTGGATAATTAAAACAGATAACAGAAACTTTTTCAATATTGTGTTCTCCAAACAAAAAACCGCGGTGAGTATTTGTATCACCGCGGTTTTTTGTTTATAAAAATTTTGAAATTACATTGCAGATTATACGCAGGTTAAGTATATCGGCCCAAGACCAGATATATTGGATATCGGAACCAAGGGTAAAAATACCTTTGAAATTGTCCTTATCATCTATAAAAGGCACCACAAGTATCGAATAAATGCGGTTGTTTTCCATAAAGGCCGATAACTCGGGCAGAAAGCCTTTGGCATTTTCGTAATCGCCAAGAGAGAAACAGCCTGCCTCGTTCACCCAGCTTTTATATGTGTCATACAATTTGATAGGTGCCCGAGGATCTATAATTTCTCGGTCGGTCACTTCCGGATAGTTTATGTCGGTGCCGACGGGACAGAACTGGAAAGTATTTACAAAATAGTGCTGACGAATTTCGGATATTATGCTTTGCAGCGGCTGTTCCGTATCGGACGCGGTATTTGCAAACTCTATCATTTGCAGAAGATGCGCGGTCTTTTCCTCATCGGACATATTGCCGGCGGGGCTTACGCTGCCGCTTTTGTTTATAATATTTTCGGCGGGTCCGTGAACATCGGGCCTGAAGAAAATATAACGGTTCCTGCCCTTTGACTTGGCGCGGTACAGACAAAAATCCGCCAATTTGAACAGATCGTTGTAATTATCTGCATCTTTCGGACAACATACGCTGCCGATAGAGCAGGTGACTTCGATATTTTCTTTAAAATGTTTAAAAAACAACTGTATATGTGTTCGCACGGAACGCAGTGTCAGGCGCAGTTCGTCCGAATTACCCGAATAATCGTGCAGTATTACAAAAAATTCATCACCGCCGATACGTCCGCATATACCGTGTTCGCCTATACAGCTTTTTATGATGCGTGCGGCATTTAAAAGCGCCTTATCGCCGACAAGATGTCCGTAAGTATCATTTACCTCTTTAAAATGGTCAAGGTCTATTATTGCGAATACTACGGAAGTGTTGTCGCGCAGTGATTTTTCAATAGCCGAACAGGCCAGTTTTTTTATAACGCTTTTGTTGTACAGCCCCGTAAGAGGGTCGTAATTTGAAACATCGGGGAAATCCGCTTTTGATATTATACCCGCGGTGCATACGGGCACTGCGTTTTCGGCAAGCACGCAGATAGAAATTGAGGTTTTTGAAAAACCGTTTTTTCTGCCGCCTGTAAAAAATGCTGTATTAAGCGTATAATACCCGCTGCCGTTTGCCTGGCGTATATCCTCGCAAAGGTTATGGAAATATTCTATATAATCGCCTGCTATATAGCCGTCGGATATCATATCCCGACGCCAATGCATAAAATCCTCCGTATAGAAAGATTTGCCGTTTTTATACAAAGAAATAGTCTTGGTTTGGGTATTGTATAAAAAGAACACTTCATCTGCCAGATCGGCACACGTTTTTATCGCTGTATCGGCAGCCTCGTATTCTTTAAACGTTTGTGCCGTCAAAGTCGGGTCGTAAAGGCTGACACGGATATATTCTGCATTAAAAAGCTGCATATTGTACACAACAAAGACTATTTTTTTGTATTTTCCGTCTGCATCAAGGCAGCGTGCCGTAACGGAGCGGAAAGTGTCATCGCAGGAGGAAATAAGATCCGACAAAAGCGCTTTATCATCATTGTGTATAAATTCAATAAGGCTGTTTACGGAACTTTGGCCCAAAAAACGATAAACGGATACATCGGAAAGGATGACCTTTGTTTGATCATCTATCAGCAGACTGCCTATAAAGCCGCTTTTTTCAATATCTTTAAGCATATTTTCCGTATCGATCACCTCCCTGCGTATAGTTAAACCGCAAAATACTCCTTTTATTATAATAACATTATTTTGGCCTTCCGTCAATTATTTTCTTTTTCTTTTCCAGACAGCCGCCGCGTTGGAGTTTACCATCAATTCTTCCGTGTCTATGCCTGCGGGGCAAATATCGCGGCAGGAAAGAGATTTTCCGCAGCCCGCATAAAAATATTTTGAATAATTTTTATATACACGCTTTTGTTCCGAAACGGACATTTCCGCAATTACCGCCGATAAAGAAACGCAGGCGGACATACCTTTAAAGCCCGCACCCGGCAAAAAATTGGGGCAGACTTCCAGACAGCAGCCGCATTGCAGACAGCGTGAGGCGTTATGTACCGTTTCGGCACGTTTTTCGTTAGGTTCGGCATTTTCCTCAAACCAAACCTCAAGTGCTTTTAAATCATCGAATATGATTTTTCTGTCAACCGTCAGATCGCGGACAACGGGGAATTTTTTCAGCGGTTCAAGCCGTATCACGCCGTTTTTCGCCTCCGTCAGCTTTACATCGCAGGCAAGGCGGGGCACCGAGTTTATGCGCATAGCGCAGGCACCGCATTTTTTTTGCAGACAGCTGCATTCCCAGCTTATTTTTTCGGCACGTTCTCCATTTGTATCTGTAAGATATTCGCGTTTGTTCAGTTCTCTCAAAGCAGTCGCAACGGTGGTATCGGGGTCGGTGTATTCATAGTCAAAGCAGCTTATATAAGGCTCGCTGTCGGCGCTTTTTTGTCTTAATATCTCAAGCCTTGTTTTCACTGTTTTCTCTCCTTTTCGGTATATCGCGCAGATCTATCGTGACATTGCCGCCGCAGTAAACGGCAATGCTTGTCCTGCGGTAATTTTCGTCTTTATCGGGAAAATCGCTGCGGCAATGTGCCCCACGGCTTTCGCGGCGGCCAAGGGCCGATAAAAGCATAGCCTCGCCAAGGGCAAGCCTTGCATTTTCTCCGTATCCGTCAATTTTGTAAAGCTTTTCAAGTGCAGCATTTATCGTTGTTTCGCTGCGTACAATACCAAGTCCCTCAATAAGTGCGTTTTTGAGTTTTTCATCATTTTCGGGGGCAAGATATATCGCAGGCTTTTTTTGTGACGACATATTGCCGCTTGTATCGGTTATATTTTTGGCAGCCGTGATGCCGCCGTATACGGCACCGAGCATAGAATTTCCGCCAAGGCGGTTCGCGCCGTGATACTGTGCCGCACATTCGCCCGCGGCATAAAGCCCGTCTATATTGGTTTTATGTGTTTCGTCAACATTTATACCGCCCATAAAATAGTGTATGCCGGGTTCGACGGGAATGTCCTCTTTTGCGGGGTCAACGGAAAGATAGTGTATACATTCTTTCCTCAGGTCGGAAAGTTTTTTGTCCCAGGTGCTTTGCGGTACGCCGCTCATATCCAGAAAAACAGTGTTTCCGAGACCTTCAGTGTGCACTGCCGAGTACATTTCACGGCTGACCACATCGCGCGGCATAAGATTGCCGAGTTCGGGATATTTTTCTTCCATAAAATAGTAATTTTTGTTGTTTCTTTTTATATAAAGTCTGCCGCCCTCGCCCCTTGCCGCCTCACTGATAAGCATACGCTTGCCCGATATCGAAATGGTGGTGGGGTGATACTGTATAAATTCAAGGTTGGCAAGTTCCGCACCGCGTGCAAAGGCGATTACTGCGGCAGTGCCGTCATTTTGTGTTGTGCCCGTGGAAGCACCGTCAAAAAAGCCGTTAAGGCCGCCGCAGGCCAGTATAACGGCACCGTCAAGCGAAAGGATCTCGCCGCTGTATTCATCCGTTATCTCTGCGCCATAGCATTTTCCGCCGCTTATGTAAAGGTCGGAAAGGCTGTGGTGCATATATCTGTGTATAAGGCCTTTTGCCTCGTATTTGCGTGATTCGTTTATAAGCGCGGTCATAATTATTTTGCCCGTGCCCGTTTTCGCAAAGGCAGTGCGTTTTTTCTTTTGACCGCCGAAATTGCGCAGTACGGGCTTATCACCCTGCATATTAAGCCCTGCACCGATATTTATAAGATATCTTACTGTTTCGGGTGCGTTTTTGGTAAGGTTTTCGACTGCGTTTGGGTCGGCAAGCTGCACACCGCCGTTCATTGTATCATTGAAATGTTCTTCCCAGGTATCGTTTTCGCCCATTGTGTCAAGGGCAGCGTTTATGCCGCCTTCGGCCAATACCGACTGCGCACGCTCCGAGGGCTGTTTTGATATAAGACGACATTCTCTGCCGCTTTTTGCACATTCTATTGCGGCGGCAAGCCCCGCAAGGCCTGCACCGATAATATTTATCATATAAAATTCCACCTTATGTAATATATAATGAAAGAAACTGCCATAAAA
>CAMNCZ010000156.1 GCA_946534775.1 uncultured Eubacteriaceae bacterium | reverse complement strand
AAGCAAGGTAACGGCAGGCCTTGTTTACAAAAACACAAGCGATGCGGAAGTTACCGTGGAAAAAGAGTGTTCTTCCGGCACGGGTCCTACGGGTCTTCCTGCTTATATAACAAATATCACGGTACCAACCGATGCAAAAGAACTTGTTGCAATGGAATACATTGTATATAACAGTTACGGTACCGTTTCCGCAAAAGTGAGAGATTCTCTTAAATGTTATTATTGCAGTAATTTTATTGAATTTACGGATGTACCCACTCATATTTGCCAACCAAATTTTGTAAACGAGTACCGAGGTTACGACAAGATAAAAAACGGTTTTCAGATAACACTTACAGACAGCACGGGCAAAACGGTGCGCACATATTTTGCAAACACACAAAGAATGCTAAGCACCGATAATCAGCAGCATACTGTAGGCGGTACGGTACAAGGTCTTGCAAAGGGAGAATGTAATTACGAGATAACACATAACGGCAAGCATATCCATTCAGGCTCTTTCAATGTAACGGGCGAGCTTGGTCAGAAGGTAAGCATGAGCGAAGTGCCGACGACATACCATTCCTTTGATGTAAAGGTTTCAAGCAAGAATGCAAACGGCGGCACCGAGATACCCGTTACCATAAATATGGACATTACCACTTTAGACGGACAAACGCACAGGATAAGTAAAGACGGTTCCTACGCATACAACCTCCATATGCCTTCGGGAAGTGAAGTAACGGCGACTGTAAGCTATGATGCGGATGCTTATCCGTTTATAAAAGGAGTAACACCCACGGAGCAAAGTTTTATCGTATCAAGCGACAACAACACCGCACAGATAATCAATTTTGACTTTGAAAGCATTGCAAAACGCAGTATCACAGGCAAACTTGTTACGGGCACGGGTAGCGATAAAAAGCCCGTTGCGTATGCAAATGTTATTGTCGGTCAGCCGATAACGCGAAACGACGGTTCTGCCTATACTCACAAAACAACGGTTTTAAGTGATGAAAACGGTAATTTTACTATCCCCGATGCTTATGCGGGCTATGCGGGTACTGTCGAGATAAGGGCAAACGGATACAATGTTGTTGAACGTGGGTTTGCTTCGGGCAGCAGTACGGCAGCATTGGGCGAGATCTCGCTTGACTACTTCGGTACATATTCAATAATACCCACATTAAAAAAAGAACCCATAAGGCTTCGAGGAGTAGACGGAAACAATGCAAAAGACATTGACGGCAAGGAAATAGGAAACGAACTTGAGGGCAAACTGCTTGATTCCGATGCGGCACTTTTAGAAGTTGACAGCATAGAAGTAGGCGGCACAAAATATTACAGAACAACAGACTGGTTTGAAAATATTGTCGGCGGTCAGAATGTTATAAACTTTAAAAATGCAAGCATACTTTCTTCCGCAGCTTCAAGCGGCAAAAAAGTGACCGTGCACTACAAACAGCCAACGGACGGCATATTTGATATTGACGGCACAAAAATGACGTTAAGAAGTTTTGATGTAACGGCGGAATTTGACTCCAATAACTCAATAGAAGCGGCAGCGGTTGCTTATAAGCCCGAGGGAGATATAAGGGTAACGGCTGTAAGTTCCGACAGCGAATACAAGGTGGGTTATGCGGTATTGTCCGATGGTGTTGTTTCATATACCGATGACAACGGCAATACACAGCAGGATATAAATGTTGTAAGCTGGGCGGGCGGCAAAGGTGAACTGTCTGTTAATTACAGCAAGTCGGCTTACAGTTCGGGCAATAGCTTCAAGCTGTATACCTTTAATGTTAATGACGAAGATTCAAAGGTAATGACACAGATGCTTAAAAACGGCAGACCAAAATTGTCGGTATCTTCAAGCGCAGTAAAGGCAACGGATGTCAAGCTTGTGGAAAACAGCATAATCTTCGCAGGCGAAAAAATACCGTCAAATACATACTCGGATATAGATATGGGTGCATACAGCTTTGACTATGTGCTTGCGCCTTTTGACGAGGATGTAAATTTAGTGGAAGTACGCGGCATACTAACAAAACGCGATACATCAAGCAAAGATACACTTTCAACTGTCAGCATAGACAACGGCGCAATAGTCGTAAACGGCATACAGGGTACGGACGACGGTGTATGGACCAACAAGACACTTGAATCGGGCAATCTGAAAAATATAGTAAGTGCGCCCGTATATGCACTGGTGCCTTATAAATCGGGTACTTCAAATGTAGATTTTGCTATTAAGGTAAGTTACCAAAACAACGATACAAAGGCAAAGAGTTCCGATGTTTATAAAATAAGTGACGAGATACTCAACTTTGACATTACCGTTCCCGACAATATAAGTATGACCGACGAAATGAAAAAGACTGGCTGGAACGAAAACGACCCGATGCAGCCATGGAAACTCGGCATAAGCATTGCGGCTTACAAGAGCGATGATGCCAAGGAAAATGTTATCACTGTCTGGGACAACGGTGCGGCAATAGGTACCGTAAATGCAGCGGAGCTTGACGGTGCTACCGAAAGAAAATTCTATCTGACGGATATGTACACACCCGGCACACATACGCTTTATGCAACAAGGGATCGGAAACAGGGCAGCGGTTATGTTACCGTATCCACACCAAAGCGATATGTCTTTGTTTCCGCGAGTAAAAAGGATGTTTTTGCAGGCGGTTATGTATGGTATCACAACGGCAAAGTGCATAGCGGCATAGTTGCTGTAAATCCCCATGCAAGAAGTATAATCGTTTTCAAGGTATACGGTGCGTTATCTACCGATGTTGACAGCGTCGGACTGATAATAGACGGTTATAAACAAAGAAAGGCTCTACCCCTGTATGATGATACGGCAAACAATGTTAGTTATTGGAGCGTTTCGGACGGTCTTACGAACCTTAAGCCTTATTTAGTCGGCAACGGTGCACAGCTTGATTCCGAAAAGGTTTTGGAGCTTGCCAAGACACACGGTATACTTACGGGTGCGAGTACAGATCTTGAAGCGTGGATAAGCTGTACTTTACCCGGCGTATCTACGACCGACAGAGAAACACTGAGAGAACAGGCATTCAGAAGCTATTACGAGTTAAGGGGACTTGATGTACCCGATAACGACGAGAAGATAAACGCAATAGAAGAACTTACAGACGAGGAGATCGAAGAATATCTCAATGAGGACAACACGGATCTTCCCCCTTCGATAGCCGAACTTAAATATACGGCATCTGTAAGCAACGGAGGCAAGACTGTAACCTATACTGCCAATGCTACCGCTAACATTCCGCAGGCAAGCCTTACAGTCAGCTTAAGCGATGATACGGAATATTCGCTTTATGAACTCTATCACACAATGGAGCTTGAACGTGCGGGGCAGACCGACGACGAGGGTTACGAGATACATTGGGCGCAGACGGATTCCGCACAGGGCTATACACTTGAAAGAATAGCCACAAAAACCGAAAAAATAACGGTAAACGGGAGAACACAGTATCATACGATAATGAAAAAGACCGTTTATCTTCCTTCCGAGGTAAGGGATGCATTGTACAGTGCATCGGGCTTAAACAGCGTTACAACGCAGTCTGCGAACAGTCTGAAAGCATTTTCCGCAGATGAATACAGCGAACAGCCTGTTTCCTTGTTTGCGGCAAACTCAAAAACAAAGGCAAAGGTAAATGCCGAAAAGAAGGATCCTTTGCTTAAACGAGGATACGACATTGTAAACAATGTATATTCCTATGTAGATCTGCACAGCACTTTCAGTCATTTAAGAGTTTTGAACGAATTCAAAAAGGCAGGAGTTACCGATCCCGAGATATTAAAGCTTTCCGAAGGTGCAGGTTATATACCCAAATCGGTAGGGAATGTCGCAACCGTGCTTTCGGTTGCGGATTATGCATACATGGTAAGCAAAGGACCTTCCGGCAAATCGGGCGATGTACTTTGGGAAATGCTTGCTCAGGTCAAAGACCAAAGAATGAGAGACAGTTTTGCACACGATATTATGGATTACGAGGATCTGCGTACAGACAGCTATGAGCTTGACTGCTATTACAAAGGGGCTACAACAACGGCAGGTCTTATAAGCGCTCCTATCGTAAAGGTGATCCTTTTCTTTGGGACAAAGGGCTATGATACGATTAGAGGATGGGCAAGCGAATATCAAGAGGAAACTCATAATACCATCAGAAAATCCATAGAAGACCAGTTAAGGGCAGAAGCCTACAAGCAGGAATACAAAACCGCAAGAGCCGAAATTGAAGCACGTATAAGAAGGACATTTGGCAACAGTATGAGCCAAAAAGCACTTCAGGAAGAAATAAGCAAGTACTGGGTGCTTACAAAGGTCAACGGAAAACTTAAATATGTATTCCACACAAAACTGCCGAAAGAAAGAATTTACATTGACCC
>CAMNCZ010000155.1 GCA_946534775.1 uncultured Eubacteriaceae bacterium | reverse complement strand
GTGAGCTTGCAGAAGAGATAAACACCGAAAATATGCACGCCATTGTCGGAAAGATAGTCAATGTCAGCGCAGACGAAAATGTTGTCGGCGACAAGGACAAAATAGACCCGGAAAAGGTCAACGCACTTATTTTCGACCAGTACCGAAACGGCTATTATGCAGTCGGTGAAAAGGTGGGCAAAGCATGGAACGCAGGCGCGGGCCTTATGAAATAGTTTTATCAAAGCGGGTGTTTTGCCCGCTTTTTTTGTGTAGAAAAAATTGTTGACATATATGAATTTATGATGTAAAATCCTGTTAGAAACAACTAACTAACAAATGTTTTGAATAAATATTTTATCGGGAGAAGAAAAATGTCAAAAAAAGCATCGGAATTTCAGGAAAAAGTAATGCCGCTTATCTACAGCGGAAAGGGGATATTCAAGCCGCTTAACACGGGTAAAATAGACGGGCGGGTAAAATGTGTGCGTGAGTATATCGCAAATATTTTTTTCTATACCAAAAACGGCACGACCGTAATGATAGATGCGGGCTATAATTACCCGCGCTTAAAGGAAAAAATGGGCTGGCTCGGGCTTGACCCAAAAGAAATAAAGCATATACTTATAACACATCAGGACACCGACCACGTCGGTGCGGTCGAACGTGACAGCGACGGTCTTTTCACTTCGGCGCGGTTGTATATCGGAGAGACGGAAAACAAATATCTGACGGGCGAAAGAAAGCGCAAAGTTATGTTTGGCCTTTACACCCTGCCGCAGGTAACTATAGACAACCCCAAAAGGCTTGTAAAAGATGGCGAGATATTTTATATAGAGAATATAAAGATAGAATGTTTTTTGACCGCGGGCCACACTTTCGGCCACATAAATTATCTGCTTGACGATAAATATTTGTTTACGGGTGATACACTGTGGTTTGGTGCGGACGGCGGCTACAGCTTTATAAATGCCCTTGCGGAGGATAACGGTCTTGCCCGAAAGTCGCTTGCGGCACTAAAGGAAAAATTGAGTGCTCGAGGCATTTCACCCGTGGTCATAACGGGGCATACGGGCTGGACGGACGATTTTGATTTTGCTTTTGCGCATATTGACAAATGCTGCAATTCGTTTGCAAAGCAGCGCCCCGTTGACCCCAAAGCCCCGTTTAACGGTTATAACGAGACTGACGATACAAGGCAAAATGCCGATATGTATCTTGAAAAGGCTGTCGATCTGCGCGGTGTATATACCGAAAAGACCCGTTTTTGGGATAAAATGGCGGCGATATACGACCTTTTCCCAAAAGTGTTCAACAGAAGATCCACGCAGAAACTTTGCGCTTTTGTTGCAAATGAGGTGAACAAGACCGACTGCGTGCTTGAATGTGCCTGCGGAACGGGTATGTTGACCGAATATCTGGCGCCCCTGTGCGGAAAGCTATACGCAACGGATCTATCGCTTGAAATGCTTAAAAAGTCCGATAAAAAGTGCCGAAAATTCAAAAACGTAAAATTCAAAAGGGCGGATATCACAAAACTGAAATTTCCCGACAACTATTTTGACACGGTCATTGCGGCAAATGTCATACATCTGCTCGACTCGCCCCAAACCGCGCTTAACGAACTTTTGCGTGTGTGCAGACCGGGCGGAAAGGTGATCATTCCCACATATATTGCCAAAAATACGACAGCTGCAACAGGTATTTGCATAAAAGCCATAAGCAAAGCGGGTGCAGATTTCAAAAAAGTTTTTTCTTATGACGAGTATAAGAAATTTTTTGCGGATAACGGTGTGAAAAATGCGGATTTTTTACTGATAGAGGGAAGAGTACCGTGTGCGGTCGCTGTTATAGTCAAAACTTATAACGGGATATAAAAATTTTGTTCTTTACAAAACTGCATTATATATGTATAATTAAGGAAACCAAACGGATAGGTCAGCTTAACTTTCCTATCCGTTGATATTTTATAAAATATTTTCGGAACATCGATTCAAGGCCAAAAAGTCGGTGTTTTGTACTGTTTCATCCGGAGTGAAAATATGGAACCTATAATAAAAATACAATCTTTGACAAAAATATACAATGAAAAAACCAACCCCGTCAAAGCGCTTGACAATATCGACCTGGAAATACAAAAGGGCGATATTTACGGTATTATCGGTATGTCGGGTGCGGGCAAAAGCACGCTTGTGCGTTGTTTTAACCTGTTGGAAAGGCCCACAAGCGGCATCGTAACGGTCAGGGGGCAGGATCTTCAAAGCCTTACGCCGCGCGAACTGCGTCGGGCGCGCACACATATCTCGATGATATTTCAGCATTTCAACCTGCTTATGCAAAAAAATGTAGAGGAAAATATCTGCTTTCCTCTGTACATAAACAAGGTAAAAAAGCCCGAGGCGCACGCACGCTGCAAGGAACTGTTGGAGATAGTCGGCCTTTCGGACAAGGCGAAAGCCTATCCGTCGCAGCTTTCGGGCGGACAGCGACAGCGCGTCGCAATAGCAAGGGCTTTGGCCACCAATCCCGAAATTTTGCTTTGCGATGAAGCGACAAGCGCCCTTGACCCGCAGACAACATCGCAGATACTTGACCTGTTAAGGGAAATAAACGCAAAATTCGGTATAACTATCGTTATAATAACTCACGAAATGGCGGTCGTTCGGGAGATATGCTCGCACGTTGCCATTGTTGACGGCGGCAGGATAGTCGAAAAAGGCACTGTCGATGAGATTTTTGAGTCGCCCAAAACGGAAGAGGCAAAGCGTTTTGTGCTTTACCGCGAAAGAAAAGTGACTTTTGAAGGGGGTCAGGGTATATGAGTTTGTTTTTATCGGGCGGTTTCGACTGGGCGGAGTTTACACCGCAGGTCAGGGAAATGATAGTCCGCGGTATCTGGGAAACGCTGTATATGACCCTTGTTTCAACATTTATGGGCTATGTGCTCGGGCTGCCGCTCGGCATCGTGCTTGCGGTCACGGGCGAAAAGGGCATAGCGCCAAACAAAGCGGTTTACGGCGTGCTTGATTTTATAGTCAATATCACAAGAAGCGTGCCATTCCTTATACTGCTTATAGTTGTGAGCCCGCTTACAAAGCTTATTGTCGGCAAAAGCTACGGCTCGTCGGCAACAATAGTTCCGCTGGTTATCGCCGCGGCGCCGTTTATAGCGCGTATGGTCGAAAGTTCCGTTCAGGAAGTTGACAAGGGCGTTATAGAGGCTGCGCAGAGTATGGGCGCGGACAATTTCACTATCATTACAAAAGTGCTTATTGTCGAGGCTAAAACCTCGCTTATAGTGGGTGTTACCATAGCGCTTGGCACCATACTTGGCTATTCCGCAATGGCGGGCATAGTCGGGGGCGGCGGTCTTGGCGATATCGCCATACGCTACGGCTACTATCGCTACGATATGGAAATTATGGTCGTCACGATAATTATTCTTATACTGCTCGTGCAGATAATGCAGTATCTCGGTATGGCCCTTTCAAAATTGACGGATAAGAGAAAAATAAAATAAAGGAGAATTTAAGATGAAAGCAAAAAAAATATTATCACTTGTATTGACAACAGCTCTGCTTGGCGGCATTTTGACAGGCTGCGGCGGCAGTGCAGCGGACAGCGCCGCAGAGGCACAGGGCGGTGAAGCACCTGCCGAAAATACGGCATCAAAAGGCACTATTACGGTCGCAGCTTCGCCCACACCTCACGCGGAGATACTTGCGCAGGCAAAGACTATCCTTGCCGAACAGGGTTGGGATCTGGAAGTTACGGAGTTTGAGGACTATGTTCAGCCAAATCTTGTTGTCGAAAGCGGCGAGTTTGATGCAAACTATATGGAACATCTGCCTTATCTTGAAAGCTTTAACGAGGAGCAGGGCACACACCTTGTAAGTGTGGGCGGTATCCATTACGAACCTTTTGGTATTTATCCGGGTACGGAAAGCGACCTTTCGGCTATAACCGACGGCGCAACAATAGCCGTTCCCAACGATACCACAAACGAGGCACGCGCTCTTCTTCTTTTGCAGGATAACGGCCTTATCAAGCTTGCGGAGGGTGCAGGCCTTACCGCTACCGTAAACGATATTGCCGAAAACCCGCATAACCTTAACATACAGGAACTTGAAGCCGCTCAGGTATCAAGGGTAAAAGACGAGGTGGCTTTTGTGGTGCTTAACGGCAACTACGCACTTGAAGCGGGGCTTTCCGTTGCCAAAGATTCCGTTGCTTATGAAAAAAGTGACTCCGAGGCCGCAAAAACTTATGTAAACATTATTGTTACAAAGGAAGGCAATGAGGAAAACGAGGGCGTCAAGGCCCTTGTGGATGTACTTAAATCCGAAGAAATAGTAAATTATATAAACGATACTTACGACGGTGCAGTAATACCGTTTACCGAGTAAAATGCAAAGCCCCGCCGT
>CAMNCZ010000154.1 GCA_946534775.1 uncultured Eubacteriaceae bacterium | reverse complement strand
TCGGGCGGCCTTATAGATATGGTTCTGTTTGGTGTGCTTCAGGGAAATGCCAAATCTCATTGGATATGGATCGTAATAGTGGGTATAGGATATTTTGTGCTTTATTATTTCCTGTTCAGCTTTATGATCAAAAAGTTTAACTATAAAACCCCTGGACGCGAAGATGATGACGAGGAAACAAAGCTGTATACAAGAGCGGATGTAAATGCCAGAAATTCAAACAGGAGTTCGGATAATGTTAGTGCGCTTATTCTCAAGGGTCTTGGCGGTAAGGCAAATATATCCGACCTTGACTGCTGTGCCACAAGGCTGCGTATTACCGTTATCGACGAAACAAAGGTGGATGAAAATGCGCTCAGGCAAAGCGGTGCGGCAGGAGTACTCCACAAAGGCAAGGGCGTACAGGTCATCTATGGACCGAAGGTGTCTGTTATAAAGTCAAATCTTGAAAATTATATGGAACTGCCCGAGTCGGATACGCTTGCCGATATTATTGAACCTGTGGTTTCAAAAGAGGAAAAAGCCGATAAAGGCGGCAGCGGCAAGAACACGATTCTCGGCGCGCATATGGCAGGAACTGTTCTGCCGCTGGCAGAGGTCGAGGATGAAGCGTTTGCCGGTGAGGTATTGGGCAAAGGTATAGCTATAGAACCCACGGAAGGCAAGTTGTTCTCACCTGTTGACGGAACAGTGGATAATCTGTTTGATACAAACCACGCTATAGGTATTTCAAACGATGACGGTGTGGAAATTCTTCTGCATATAGGTATCGACACGGTACAGCTTAACGGAAAATATTTCAAGGCACACATTAAGACAGGTCAAGAAATCAAAAAAGGTGATCTGCTTATAAGCTTTGAGATAGATAAGATAAAGGAGGCAGGTTATAAGGTAACAACGCCTATGATAATCTGTAACACCGATGATTATAAGGACGTGACTGCTGTGGCGGACGGAAACATAGAAGTAGGTCAGGATCTGCTGAAACTTGTTTCACCTTGATTCATTCACCTTTTCTTTGTATATGGGTGGCACTGTAAAAGGTGCCACTCGCAGACTGCCAAAAAAGTCCGGAGCTATCGGGCTTTTTTGTATTTTTGTGCTATAATAGAGTGTAAGCAACCCAAATAGGCAAGTTGAAAAAGCAACCAAATATCGACAAAAACATATAAGCACATCCGCAGAGGGAATTTTTAAGGATTGTCTGGCAGATGTGCTTTTATATGTTGGTGCGGCATCGTGATTTACGATAGCGTTATATGGGGCGTTCGGTTACTTTGCAAGCATAGCCAGCGGGAACCCGCGGTCGTTTTGCAAGAGCGATTTTGCAAATCTCTGCTTTTAAACGCCCAAGAGGGCACCCGCGCTGACGCTTGCAAAGTTTTCATCTTTGATTAGATCAGGGATACCCTGAGACCCTGTTTTGCTACGCAAAAATATTTAAGATGCTCCGCAGCAATGATACGGCAAAAATATCGAAAGCGATAGCGGTAAAATAATAATTTTCTCGTAGAGAAACAAGGGGCTTGGGGTATTCCTCAACAAGATTTTTAAGGGGGAGCTTTAAAAAGGTCACATGGCGTCCGATGTGGGTATAAAAGTGGGGATTAGCATATCCCGACTTTTAAAACACACCCTGACGTCAGGTGGCTATACTTGCAAGGTAGTGAAGATCAGCCTAAATAGCAAGTAAAAATGAAAAAAGTACCAAACGGAAAATAAAAATGATGAGATCGTCCTAAAAAAAATTTTAGCACTCGGGCAAGTAAGATTTGAAAAAATAATCGAGGCAATTGTTGTTTCGATAAAGCAAGTTGCCTACCCCACCGACCCAAATGTTTCATCCAAAGCCTCGATTAAAAAATTAAATTATCCCCACGGATTAAAAAATATTCCCCACAAAAATATCAAGCGATAAATAATTTTAAGAGAGCATTCGCCACCCCAAGGCGGATGCTCTCTCTTAAAATTATCGCTGCCTAAAAATTTTTTTTGAAAATTGCTCACACCATTACCACACTTATTTACGAATGTCAAGACTTATATTTTTCGAAAATATATGTTAAAATATACCTGTAACTGACAGAGAAGGTTTTCAAAGAGGAGGAGCAAAAAATGATTTTATCATACGCATTTGAAAAATAAAAAAATAATAATGGGGGAATAAATTTGGGGGAAACAAAAATAAAAATAACAGTGCCCGATAATGTATCGGATACAATAAGGCAAATAAAAATCAATCGACTCTATGACATCTTAAAGCCGAAAGTCTCTCCAAACACAAAGGCGAGTTAAGGGCAAAAAAATTTTAAGATGTAGTTGAATTAGAAAGCCGATTGATGTATACTTATATTGTACATAATCGGCTTTCATAAATTAAGGAAAGCGAAAATGCAAGTGTGGATTTTCGCACAGGAGGTCGATAAAATGAAAAAATCAAATAACATATCTACAAAAATTACAGCTATTTATGTTCGCCGTTCCGTCAGCGATAAGTACAAAGGCAACAACTCACTTTCCATTGACTCACAGAAAGAGGACTGCATTAAATATGTAGGAAGTGATGATTATCGTATTTATTGTGATGATGGAAAGAGCGGTAAGGATGTGGAGCATCGCCCAGCATTCCAACAAATGATGCAGGACGCAAAGGAAGGTTTGCTTGAACGTATCGTTGTAAAAAAATATGACCGCTTCAGCAGAAATATGAGAGAGTATCTCAACATTACTAATGAGCTTGACAATCTCGGCGTATCGGTCTACTCACTCTCGGAGCCATTCAACACCGCCACAAAAGAAGGTCGAATGATGAGAAACAATCTTCTCAACTTCGCAGAGTTTGAACGAGAAACTATTGCGGCGCGTGTTGCGGATGCTTACAACACAAGAGCAAGAGAGACAGGTTTTTATCAAGGCGGATTGATATTCGGCTATACTACCGAAAGGCGAAAGGTCAACGGCAAAACCGGGTCGGTACTTGTTCCGAACAATCTTTCCGAGGCAGTGATCAGATCGTATGAACTTTATAAAGATGACAGAGTGTCTTTAAATGATGTTCTTGTCTATCTCAAAGAAAATAATATCGCCACTGTTGAGGTTATAGAGATCTATCAAAAATGGTTTGCCAATCTTTGCAGAGCAAGGCTGTCAAAAATTCTTGCGAATCCCATTTATGTAAGAGCCGACAAAGATGTCTATAAGCATATGGCATCTTTGGGTTATGAAATGGTGGATGATGTTGAAGACTACGACGGCGTTCACGGTTTGCTTGTTCATAAGAATCCGAACGGAGGCTTCTTTGTAAAGCTCGGTTATCACGAGGGACTGGTCGATGCGAAAACTTGGCTTGAAGTTCAGGATAAGAAGGAACATAACCACCGCATCCCACGCAACAGAAGAGGAAACAAGTCTTGGCTTACGGGTATAGTTAAATGTGCTTGCTGCGGATATACAATGAAGATAAGCTCCAGACGATACACCAAAGCAAACAAAATGTACTATTACTATTATGACTCAGGTCAGTATACTGCCAACGGCTGCGAAAGCGGTCATCCGAAATTGCGCCCCGAATTTGTGGAAGAAACGGTGTTCAATGCAATGAAAGAAAGAATTTCTCAACTTGTCATTGAAAAGAAGGAACACGAAAAGCCCGACCCGCAGGCAGAAAAAATTCAGACTGAGATAATCGAAATTGAAGATGAGATAAGGAAACTGCTTGATATGTTGAAAGATGCAGACAAAGCATTGTTTGATTATATCAACAAAAGAATTACCCAACTTCACGAAAAAAAGTCCGATTTGGAGAAATCACTTCTGCTGAGGTCAAGAAAGAAAAAACGTGTTGATACAAAACCTTTGGAAGAACCGCTAAACTGTTGGGATGAGCTTTCAATGGAACAGAAATATGCTGTCGCATCTACAATGATCGATGTGATCTATATATCCGATGAAACAGGCATAGACATCAGGTTTGCAATCTGATGCCTGCGCTATAAAAAATTTTTTTCCGGTGTTACGAGGGGTTCGCCTGCCGCCAATGCTTTTATCTGTGCATAGTTCAGTACGGCTTCGTCTACATCTTCGGCTATTCTTTGCGGTGACATGCTTGTCATTATCTGCAAGATGAATTTCTGTTTATTCTCGACAAGCTGAAACAAAAACGCATCAAACGTGCCGGCGGTAACATAGTTATATATGTTTACCTCCTTGTTTTCGTTGCCCTGACGGATAATACGACCGTTGCGCTGTTCCAGGTCTGCGGGTCGCCACGGGCAATCAAGATGATGAACCGCTGTCAGGTGCTTTTGACAGTTCGTGCCTGCACCCATTTTGTTGGTGGAACCTAAAAGGATACGCACATCTCCCTTGTTGACCTTGCTGTTCGGGTCGTCGGGAAGAGTGTCATTTATCAGCCTTTGG
>CAMNCZ010000153.1 GCA_946534775.1 uncultured Eubacteriaceae bacterium | reverse complement strand
TTTTAATTACTCTGCTGTTGCGGCACCGTCTTTGATCTGCTTTGCGCAATATGTGTAAAGTGCTGCGATAGCAACGCCTATAATTACGCTTATAATGTTTGAACGTGCGAAAAGGCCAAGGACACTGACAACGATCTCGATGATACCGATAACAAAAGCTTTGCCTGCAGCGTTAGTATCGCCCTTAGCTGCTTTAAGGCCAAATACACCCTCAAGGATAGAGAATATAGCCGAGATGATACCTACGATACCTACTAAAACAACTATACCGCCGGCACCTGCTGTTGCTTCGGAAGCACTCATATCTGTGCCTACTGCGTTGTTAAATTCCTGAAGACTGTTTGCAACTTCTGCATCGTTTGCCACCTGTGACATAAGTTCTTCGTTTTGACTTACAGATGCAATAGCACCGCCGCCTATAACCGCAAATATGCTGAAAACAAGGCCGAGTATACCAAATACAAGTGCAAGAATCGAAAGAACCTTAATTGTTTTGATTGGATTCATATTTCCCACTCCCTTTAAAAAAAATTAAAATTTTAGTTTTCACAATTAATTATATTATACGGCTATTCGTTTGTCAATGTATTTAACAATAATATAATATAGCTGTAAATTTTTTGAAATATTCGGAATATATTACAAAGATTTATTGCTCAACATACTGTAAAAATTTATTTACCCAGACAAAACTCACTGAAAATTTTATCTATTATATCATCTTCAACCGTTTCGCCGACTATTTCGCCAAGGAAGGTATAGGCCTCGGTAAGGTCCATTGTAAGAAAATCCTCGGGCAGACCGCCGTCAATGGTGTTTATGACGTTTTCAAGGCTTTTCTGCGCCTTTATCAGGCTTGCTTTATCGCGTTTTGCACCTATAACGGCCTCTTGACTGATATTTACTTCTCCCGCGAAAAACATCTTTCTTATCTCGTTTTCAAGCGCCTCAAGGCCCGTTTCGTTTTTGGCGGATATATCGAGTACGGCGCAGCCCCACTCTTTCATATCATCGGCGGTAAGCGTGCGGGCAAGGTCCGTTTTGTTAAGCAGTATTATCGCCTTTTTCCCGCGTGTCAGTTCAAGTATCTCGCCGTCCTCCTCGGTAAGGGGCGACGAACTGTCTATCACCGCAAGTATAAGCTCCGCCTCGTGCGCATACTGTCTGGAACGCTCCACGCCTATCTTTTCGACCGTATCGGCGGTATCGCGTATGCCCGCGGTATCTATAAGATTAAGCGGTATGCCGCCCAGATTAAGGCTTTCCTGCAAAATATCGCGGGTCGTGCCCGGTATGTCGGTAACAATGGCGCGCTCCTCTGCCAAAAGGCTGTTTAAAAGCGACGATTTGCCGACATTCGGTCTGCCCAGGATAACCGTCTTTATGCCCTCTTTCAGTATTCTGCCCGTTTCCGCACCGTCGATAAGGTGTTTTATCTCGGCAAGCAGTTTTTCGGTATTTTCGCGTATATAGCCAAATGTGAGGGTCTCGTCGTCGTGCTCGGGGTAATCCATATTCACTTCTATATGCGCTATCATCGTTATAAGCTCTTCTCTCAGCTGCTTTATCTTTTTGGAAAGACGTCCCTCCAGCCTTGCGACAGCCGCTTTTCGGCTCTCCTCCGTGCCTGCGTTTATAACATCGGTCACGGCCTGCGCCTGCGTCAGGTCTATCCTGCCGTTTAAAAATGCGCGCTTTGTAAATTCGCCCGGCTGTGCAATACGCGCCCCGCTTTTCAGCACCGCATCAAGCACCGCAGCAACGGACGAAAACCCTCCGTGACAGTTTATCTCGACCACATCTTCGCAGGTATAGGTGTGCGGCGCGCGCATTACGCTTACAAGCGCTTCGTCAACGGTTTCGCCGTTAAAAACCACCCTGCCGTATGTGAGAGTATGGCTTTTGCGCTTTGAAAGCCCCTCGCCCGATTTTGGCACAAATATACTGTCCGCTGTTTTAATGGCATTTTCGCCGCTTATACGCACTATCCCGATACCGCCGCTGCCCGTAGCCGTGGCAATGGCCGCAATGGTATCAAATTCGGTTACATAAGGCATAATTATCCCTTTCTTTTACACAAATTTTCTTTATATATAAAATTTCTTTGTATCCAAAAACAGAGAGAATCGTAAGATCCTCTCCGTTAAAGCTTTATTCTTTATCAGTGTCACGGTGCTGTTTGCCGTAACTGTTTTTCATTGTGATAACAACGTATCTGTGCGGCTCAACACCCTCACTGTAGGTCGTTACATATCTGTCGTTTTGCAGTGTTGAATGGATGATGCGTCTTTCGTAAGGATTCATCGGTTCAAGCACCACATTGCGGCGATTGTGTTTACACTTTTTGGCAAGGTTGAATGCAAGCCTTTCAAGTGTTTCTTTTCTTCTTTCGCGGTAGCTTTCTGTATCAAGCGTAACATTTACATAAGAATGGTCGCCCTTGTTTACCACAAGGCTTGTAAGTGTCTGAAGGCTGTCGAGTGTCTGACCCCTTTTGCCTATCACAACGCCCATTTCGTCACCGCTCATATTAATAATAAGCTGCTTGTTGTCAACAAACTCGCTGTTGAAATCCACTTTGATGTTCATTGTGTCAAAAACGCTTTTCAGGAAAGTTTCGGCAGTTTGAATGACCTTTGCCTTATCCTCTTCGCTGAGGGGAGGTCTTTCGGGCTTTTCTTCGGTCTGTGTTTCGGTTTCTTCCTCTGCCTTTTCTTCGGCCTTTTTCTCTGCCTTAGCCTCTTCTTTTTCCGCCTTTTTAGCGGCTTTCGCTTCTTCTTTTTCGGCCTTTTCGGCAGCTTTTTGTGCGGCCTTTGCCTCGGCCTCTTTGCGTGCCTTTTCAGCCTCTTGTTCGGCCTTTAATTCCTGCTCTGTAGGCTCGTTTTCGCAGCCTATAAGGTATACCTTAACTTTAGCGGGCCTTGCGCCGAGACCCAAAAAACCTTTTGAACCCTCGTCAAGCACCGTATGCTCCACATCACTAAGCCCTACGCCAAGTTTAGCCGCGCCCTCTTCTACGGCCTCGCTTATGCTTTTGCCCGTAATCTCAATTGCTTTTATCATAGATCAAATAACCCCATTTCTTACTTTTTATCCTTTTTTTTGTTGCCTGCGGGTTCGGCAGCCTCTTTAGCCTCGAAATGCTTTGTAAGTATAAGCTGCTGAATTACCATAAATACGTTACCCGTTATCCAGTAAACGCCAAGGCCTGCGGGAACGCTTGTTGTAAACCACGCCATAATAAGCGGCATAGTAATATTCATAACCTTTTGCTGACTTTGTACATTCGGGTCGGTCGAAACATTCTTTCTGGACATAAGCCACGAAGAAAGCCAGGTCGTAAAGCCCGAAAGTATGGGAAGTATAAGCTTTCTGTTAAGTGCAAAACCCACCGTTTCCGTAAGGTTAAGGCCCAAAAAGCTTTCGATCACGGTTTTTTCGTTGTACATTTTTGTCACTTCGGAACTGCCGACATAAGAAACAAACTGTTTTACCTGCGCAGCATCAATGGCATTTAAGATATAATTAAAGAGATTTGAGTCTATCTCCGTGCCTTTGTCGATGCCAAGCGTTGTGCAGACCGTATTGAACAGATCGAGTGCATCTTTATTGCCCGAATTTATACAGCCGATAATGCCGTCGGACACCGTTGAATAGATGGTGTTTATTGTGTTTATGTACACAAACGGATGCTGCATTATATAGTACAGACCAAAGAAAATAGGCATCTGTATTATAAGAGGAAGGCAGCCGCTGAACATATTGTAATTGTTCTCGCGGTAAACGCGCTGTGTTTCCATAGACATTTTGCGCTGTACCTCGGGGTCGTTAAGCATACCCTTGTACTTGTCCTGGATCTTTTGGATCTCGGGCTGAATTTTGCGCATTACAAACATAGATTTTTGCTGGTTATAGGCTATAGGTATCATTAAAAGCCTTACAAAAACCGTAAATAAAATAATTGTGATACCAAGCGAATTTGCATCCGTAATGCCGTAAACGACATTAAACAAAATATTGATAAGTATGCCCAAAACCTTTGCGATGGGGCCGACGATCACCCCGGGTTCACGCATAAGCCTTGATGCAAGAAAATAAGTTTGGCTCAAATTTTCCTCCCCGGTTTAAAACGGATGACCCGTTTTTACCTTGCTTAAATTTGGGAAAGCGTATCACGGCAGAGGGTCGTACCCGCCCTTGTGAAACGGGTGACATTTTAAAATACGTTTAAGCGCAAGCCAACCGCCCCTGAAAAAGCCGTATTTTTGAAACGCCTGATACGCATACTGCGAACAGGTAGGCGTAAAGCGGCACGCAGGCGGCGTAAGCGGCGATATAAACTTTTGATAAAACCTTATCAGTATCATACAAAGCCTTGCCATTCGATCACTTTCCCGATAATTTTTGCTTCAATAAAACTTTACTT
>CAMNCZ010000152.1 GCA_946534775.1 uncultured Eubacteriaceae bacterium | reverse complement strand
CAGTCTTGAAGATATATCGCCTTATGCAAACGAGATAGTGGGCATTGCTTTTGCGGGCATCGGATTGCTGCTTGGCTCGTTTTTACTTGTCGATGATCCGAACAGAAAGCTTGCGGCCGCTTTAAAGGCATTTATGCTGCATCTTTTTGGATTTGGCGGCGTTATAGTTCCGTTTGTGCTTATTGCGGCGGGCATACTTATATTTATGAATAAGGCGATAATTAAAAACAAGCTTAAAACGGGGGCTTGTGTGGGCGGACTTGTTTTTCTGCTTGCACTTGTGCATATTATTGCTTGTGAAGACGGTACCGTGTACGGCGGTGCGGCACCGTTTATACGCAGCGTGTTTTTAAACGGCTGTGCCTCGAACGGCGGACTTGTAGGCGGCATAGTAGGCGGCATACTGGTAAGGCTGATCGCAAAAGTCCCTGCTTGTATAGTATGTGTGATGCTTATTGTTATTTGCTTTATACTGCTTTTTGATTTTTCTGTTTTTAATGCTTTAAGATCGCTTGCCGAGATAATTTCTTACCGCAACGATTATGATGATGATTTTGATGAATATGACGAAGAATATGATTATAAGCCTGCGCCGAAGATAAAGGGTGCAAAAAGGACAGGCACCAAAGAAACGGAAAATATTTTGTCGCAGTATGAAGAAACAGAGGAAAAAGAGGAAGAGCCGATCAAAAACAAAAAAATATTTACCAAGCGTCCCGAACGGCCCGTATTAAAGCCGCAGAAAATCGGCAAAGCCAAAATAGACGGCGAAAAAACCGAGGAAGAACAGGAAAGAACGCCTATCTTCTCGCCGTATCATACGGACAGAACGGGAAGGGTGGTAGGTATTGACCTTCCGGGTACAAAACCGATGAACTCAAAGCCGATAGAACTTTATCCGACGGCAAAAAAGAAAAGCGAAGAAGTAACGGTGAAGTATGATCCCGAAAACGCCGAGACCGATATAAACGCGCTTTTCAAGGAAAACAGCGAGGAAGAGTACGACAGAGTTTTAAGGGAAGCAAGTGATTTGTTTGAGGAGACCGAGGAAGACGAGGTGCTTTTGAATATCCGCGAAACTCATACGGAAACGCCGGAAAATACGGCACGGGAAAACGAATACACTTCGGTAAACAATACGGTAAACGAAACTGCGGAATTTGTATCGGAAAGAACAAAACCGCAGATACAGCCCGAGGCCGACCTTCCGCCGTGGGAGGAACAGCCCGATAAACCGCAGATAATCAAGGCGGAAGCTGTAAAAGAGGTCAATACGCTTAATGTTATAAATACGCAGAGTTATCGTTTCCCGAAAATTGAATTTCTCGGTGTGAATAAAAGCGATACCAAAAAGCAGACCGAGGCCGAAATGATAGCAAAAGGCGAGGCCTTGAGAAAAACACTTGCAATATTCGGTGTTGAGGCAAAAGTAGATAATATATGTACGGGTCCTGCGGTCACGCGATACGAACTTATCCCAAAGGAAGGTACAAGAGTACAGTCTATTATAAAACTGGAAGCGGATATCGCGCTTTCGCTTGCGGCCACCACGGTGCGTATTGAAGCGCCCATCCCGGGTAAATCGGCCGTAGGTATAGAGATACCGAATGATACGGTACAGTCCGTATATTACAGCGAGGTTTTAAAAACCGATAAATTCCAGAATTTTAAAAGCAAGGTCGCATTTGGTATCGGTAAGGATATTGCGGGCAATGTTGTTGTATACGATATCGCCAAAGCGCCGCACATGCTTATTGCGGGTGCTACGGGTGCAGGTAAATCGGTTTGTATAAATACACTTATTACAAGTATATTATACAAGGCAACACCCGAGGAAGTTCGTTTGATAATGGTCGATCCCAAGGTGGTGGAACTTTCTGTTTACAACGGTATACCGCATTTGTTGGTGCCTGTTGTCACCGACCCGAAAAAGGCAAGCGGTGCGCTTAACTGGGCTGTAAATGAGATGATGAGACGTTATGACCTGCTTGCGGAAACGGGCGTAAGAAAAATCGACGAGTACAATAAGCACGTTTCGCCCGAAGAAAGGCTGCCGCTTATCGTTATTATAATCGACGAACTTGCCGACCTTATGATGGTCTGCAAAAAAGAGGTGGAAGACTCCATTGTGCGTATAACACAGCTGGCGCGTGCGGCGGGTATTCACCTTATTATCGCAACACAAAGACCTTCGGTAGATGTACTGACGGGTCTTATAAAGGCGAATGTACCTACAAGAATTGCGTTTAAGGTATCTTCGGGTACAGACAGCCGTACTATTATAGATACGGTTGGTGCCGAGAAGCTTCTCGGCCGGGGCGATATGCTTTTCAAGCCCGTTGACAACCCGAAACCTACCCGTATTCAGGGTGCTTTTGTTACCGATGACGAGGTAAAGGCGATCGTGGATTACATCAAGACCGATACACCGAATTATGACCTTAATGTTATGGAACAGATAGAAAAGGCACAGCAGGATGAGGAAGATTCGGAAACAGCGATAGAATCAAGCGACAGTGACGAACTTATCGATCAGGTCATAGATTTTGTGGTACAGACGAAAAAAGCATCGGCATCGGCTATTCAGCGAAAGTTCAGAATAGGTTTCAACCGTGCGGGAAGAATGATAGATGAGCTGGAGGAACGAGGCATCGTCGGTCCCGAAAACGGTTCAAAACCGCGTGAAGTGCTTATGAGCCCTTATGAAAGACGCGAATACAAGGAAAGACACGAAGATTATTAAATTTTATTCCTTTAGACGGGAGGACAAAAGATGAAAACAGATATACAAATTGCGCAGGAATGTGTACTTGAACCTATTGCAAAGGTTGCGGAGAGTTTCGGCATTTCGTCGGATGACCTTGAGTTTTACGGTAAGTACAAAGCAAAACTTTCGGATGAGTTGTATGAAAAAAATAAGGGAAATAAGGACTCAAAACTTGTGTTGGTCACGGCGGTAAATCCAACGCCTGCGGGCGAGGGCAAAACAACGGTGACTATCGGCCTTGCACAGGCACTCAATAAAATAGGCAAAAAGACTTTTGTTGCGCTGAGAGAACCGTCTCTCGGCCCGTGTATGGGTGTTAAAGGCGGTGCTGCGGGCGGAGGTTATTCGCAGGTAGTGCCGATGGAGGAGATAAACCTGCATTTTACGGGCGATATCCACGCAATGACAACGGCAAACAACCTGCTTGCATCAATGATAGATAATCATATACATCAGGGTAATGAGCTTGATATCGATGTAAATAATATAGTTTGGAAAAGGGCGGTAGACCTTAACGACCGCGCTTTAAGAAATACGGTCGTGGGTCTTGGCGGCAGAACGAACGGCGTGCCGCGTGAGGACGGTTTTATGATAACCGTAGCAAGCGAGATTATGGCGATCGTGGGCCTTTCGGAAGATATTTTTGATTTAAAGAAAAGAATTGGCCGCATAATTTGCGCTTATAACAAAAAAGGCGAACCCGTAACGGCAAAAGATCTTAAAGCCGACGGGGCAATGACTGTGCTTTTGAAAGATGCGTTAAAACCGAATCTCGTTCAGACACTTGAACACACACCCGCTATAATCCACTGCGGCCCGTTTGCAAACATAGCCCACGGCTGCAACAGTGTAAAGGCGACCAAAACGGCTATGAAACTTGGTGATATCACTGTTACGGAAGCAGGCTTCGGCGCAGACCTCGGCGCAGAAAAGTTTTTTGATATAAAATGCAGAATGGCAGGCTTAAAACCCGATGCGGCTGTGCTTGTCGCAACGGTTCGCGCGCTTAAATACAACGGCGGTGTTGCAAAGGCCGACCTCGGTAAAGAGAATGTCGAGGCAGTCAAAAAAGGCTTTGCAAACCTTGAAAAACATATCGAAAATATACAGAAATACGGGGTTCCCGTTGTTGTTACACTTAACAATTTTATAACCGATACAGATGCGGAAGTAAACTATATAAAGGAACGCTGCGAAAATATGGGCGCGGATTTTGCCCTTGCAAAGGTATGGGAAAAAGGCGGCGAAGGCGGTGTGGAACTTGCAAAAAAAGTTATGGAAGTGCTTGAAACAAAGCAGAGCAAATTTAAACCGCTTTATGATGAAAAACTTTCGATACCCGAGAAGATAGAAACTGTCTGTCGCGAGATATACGGTGCAGACGGTGTTGAATTTACTTCTCAGGCCAAAAAAGAAATTGCAAGGCTTGAAGGATTGGGACTTGATAAAATGCCTGTTTGTATTGCGAAAACGCAGTATTCTTTAAGTGACAATGCGAAACTTTTGGGCAGACCCACAGGGTTTACCGTTACGATAAAACAGGTAAGAGTCAGTGCGGGTGCGGGCTTTATTGTGGCACTTGCGGGTGATATTATGACAATGCCGGGCTTGCCGAAGGCTCCTGCGGCAGAAAAAATCGATATTGATGAAAACGGGAAAAT
>CAMNCZ010000151.1 GCA_946534775.1 uncultured Eubacteriaceae bacterium | reverse complement strand
TTTATTGTTTTTTGTTTTTTTTTTTTTGTCTTTGTTTTTGTTTTTTTGTTTTTTGTTTAATTTTGTTGTTTTTTTGTTTTTTGTTCATGTTTTTATAAGTGTTTTGGCTACCTTTTTCTCGTTGTTATAGCGCAGATTAAACTGGTCGTAAAGGTCCATAGTATCTATTTTCACGCCCGCGCCGTGCATGGCCGCCGTAGCATAATTTGAAAAATCGGTATAGGACATCTCCTCGCCGTTATCCTTCATAGCCTTGAAATTCTTTTCGTAGAACCAGTTTACGGTATCCTTTTCCCAAAGCTCCTTCATAACGCCGCATACCTTTGCAAACTTTTCGACCTTGTCTATCTGCGGGAATATATTTTTCTCGACCGTCTTAATTATTTCCACCAGCTGAGTGTCAATGTCGCCGTTTGCGATACCCTTTGATATGGCATCCGCATTATCGCCTAGGGACTGCTTTACAAATTCAAGGTCGGACGGTATATCCTCGCCCGTAACTATATCTTTGTAGCCCTCTGTCTTTATCAGCTTGCCGAGTAAAAATTCACCCGTTACGTTTGCAAGTTCTTTTCTGAGTGCATCGGTATCTCCGTCAACGCCTGCGGTAAGTATTGTGCCCACGCTGTGATGCGATGCAACATATCTTGCAAGTTCGCCCGCAAGCTGGCCTTTGCCAAGACCCCATTCGCTCATTTTATCCTGAATGGTCTCCTGAATGGATTTTTCAAGGCTTACGTTGTTTGCGCCCTCCATAACATTTTTATAGGCTGCCTTTTTTATCCACTCGTCCATTACCTTTTTGTCCTCCTCGGACATAAGCACCTGGTCGCTGAAATGCACGGTCTGATATGTATATCTGCCCCTTTCGAGTTCATCGGGGTCGGGAGACATCATAACCGAAGAACCGTCGGGCTCTATCGAAAGCGCATAGCAGTACATTCTGTCCTCTTCGGGTATGTTGCTTACATCAAAGGTGACAGTCTCTTCGTGGTCTAAAAGCAGATGATCTCCGTCCTCGTTATAGTAGGAATATCCCGCTATCGCTTTGGCTGTGCCGTGATCGTATTTTGAAAGGTCACTGCCCGAAAGCTCCTTTTTCTGTACAGGTTTTTCGGTATAGGTTATAGTACTTGTACCCCATTTTATAACATCGCCCGATTTAAGGTCGCCGCTCGGTACAACCGCATCCTTCGGAGTTTCCTTCTTTGGCTCTTCCTCTGTCTTTTTGCCCGTTTTAGGCGAAGTATCCAGTTTGCTTGCCATTCTTACGGCAATTGCTATAGCCTGCTCTTTGGTGAGTGTCCCCTCGGGTACGAACATATTGTTTCCCATACCCGTTAAAACGCCGTTTGCAGCCATAAATTCAACACTCTCCCGCGCATAAGGCCGTATATCGCCGTAATCGGCAAAACGCGAAGAACCGCTGTATTCAAGTTCATAGTCGTTTGAAAGGCTCCAACCGTCAAAAACCGTCTTTTTGTACGCCCTTGCAAGCATTGCGGCCGCCTGTTCCCTTGTAAGATTATTGTTGGGCGAGAAAGTTGTTGCCGACGTGCCCGCAACTATATCCGCATTGTACGCCTTTAAAACATCTTCCGCCGAACTGTCTCTGAAAGGATTTGAACCCGTTTTCAGTCTCTCTCCCGACATCTCTTCATATACATTTACGGCGATAGAAGCAAAAACACCGCGGTTTATGGGATTGCGCAGATCGTCGCCGTAAAGCGATGACGGTATAAGCCCCATATCGTTTGCCTTTTGTATATCGCTCTTTGCCCAATCCGAATATGTGTACGGCAAGCCTGAATTTTTCGGTTCTTCATACTGCGGCACATCTTTTTGCGCAGTTCCCTGCGGCACGTCATCCACCCACTCACCGCGCAGTTCCACCATACCGCCCGGAGCATCGCTGTTATAACTTGCCGTTTCCCAGTCCGAATCCTTTACATAATAACTGCCTGCACCGAGATAAATATCGGGAAAACAATCCCAGTATGTATTGTTATTTCTGCCGTAGGCCAAAAACTCACCGATCTGCTGTTTGGTCTGTGCATCGTAAATACTGATGCTGCCCGGCTTTGCCCCCTTTCCGCCGTTCCAGTGATAGATGGTCAGCGCATCTATCCTCAAAGTTTTGGGGATGTTGAATGTTGCATAACCCTTCGGGCCGTTTGAGACCCCCTGCGTATTGAAAGTTGAAGACAAGGCTGTATAGTCCTCAACACTCTGCGCAAGCGCCGTCATCGGCACAGAGCCTATTGCAAGACAAAGTGCCAGCAAAGAAGCCGTAATTTTTTTCTTTAACATAAAGATACCTCCTTTCTGAAAATCCGACATTTTCCGAGATCCAGCGCTTTCATTTCGGATATGGCGCATTTTCAGTTGATTAATTTAACATTCCTATTTTTTTATATTCTATAGGAATGATTATTTATAAATATTGCTTCAGCATTTGAAGTACATCGTTTTTTGAAAAATGGTTTTGTTTTTCGATATCCTGCGTGTATACCGCAAACGCAGTACGCATAAGCGGATGTGTAAAAATAAAATCCACTTCGGGTTCGGTGCGGCGTTCCACGATCACCGAATTTTCGCCTATCACAAGCCTACAGTTTTTCATCAGCATCCCGGGCAGAACAGTCAGCTTATAATTATCACATTTTTCCCAAAACTCCAGTATGTGTTTTATATGCAGCGAAAAATCTTCCGGTGTATAATACAGTTTTTCAAGCGTTGTATCGATTTTTACCTTTCTCCCGAAAAGTTCTTCATCATCGGGCAGCAAAATATATTCGTGTACAAATTTATTTTTAAGATTGATCTCGTACCGATTTTTCTGTAACTCCCATTCTTTCAATATTTCATCATTTCCACCCGCGATCTTTTCCACCAGTTCTTTTGGCATAGTCGCAAGCGAAGGTACATTTTGTATTATATGCACACCCTCGGTCTCGCTTATGGCAGGTGCCTGCTTCAGGCTGTGGGGTACAGTTTTCAAAAGCCTTTTGCAGTCCCGCATAAGCAGCGTATACATTTCCTTGCAAAAATCAAGCGAGTCCTTATCGGTAAAATAATTATACCGCGCCTTTTCCGTATGCCCCGCGACACCGCAGTTGAAAATACAGGCTTTATCGGGTTCAAGAAAAACAGTGTTTGTAAATCTGCTTCCACATAGTTTTGTGCTGTAATAAGAATTTATCCCACCCGTCATATAAAGCGGCAGCCAGCCCTTTATTGCCGCAGTCATTTCTTCAACACCTCGGTCTATGTTATGTATAACGGTTATTTTTGTGCCGTTTTTAAGACATTCCAGCATAAGCGAAAACCATTTCAGCATAAACTCTTTGCTTGCGGTCATCCATTCCATATTCTGGTCGGAGTACAGCCAAAGTTCCTTTGCCCTGTTTTTCACCGCATTCCCCAAAAAACGCAGTACGGCGATCTGCAACCCGCCGTTTCCTGTATAGTACGGGCTTTTATCATCAAGCGCTTTCGTGTCAGCCGCCATATCAAAAGGCAAAGTGGAAATTTTACCCTCAAACGAAATACCATCTATTGCAGAAAGGAAGTTTTCGACGATCTCGCTGTTTGTATCGCGGCTGCTCAACAGCCAATCTTTCAGTACGTTCAATGCCTGCTCGTCTTTTTCTGTCACCGTATATTCCAAACCGAGAAGCTCTGCCAACTCTTTTTTATTTCCCTGCGAATTTATGCGGTTTAGCAGCACACGACACAATTTGTCCTGCAGCTCTTCTGCCGAGGGTGCCGAAAAACCCGTGCGCCAGCGGCTCACAAGTGATGCATCTATATTAAGAAGTTTCGCAAGCCTTATATTGGATAAATTTGCAAGCGCCAAAAGCGCCTTAAATCTGTCCGAAAATATCTCGGAGGCAAATTTGCCCGCTTTTGTCGCGCCATAACCTTCAAAAAGCCATTGTTCAAGATTTTCCAATACTTTCTCCCTGCTTGCTTCAGCGGATATATCTGTCAAAAAGCACATATCATTATACAGTCCGTTATCCGATACATACTCAAATAAACCGTTTATCATCGTGTTTGCGGCCTTACTGTTTCTTGCAATATTTCTGCTGCCCGCGCGTATCCTGTTTATATAGGACTTGTCGCAGCACATAAACTCGGAAAGTGCTTTTGAACTTATATCAAGATTTTTCATAAGCCCATCGTATTTTTCGCCAAACATATTTCCCTCTCCCTTCTGCAATTATTAATTTTATTATAACATAATTTTCGTCATATAAAAGACCAAGGACAAATTTGTCATTGATTTTTTTGTCCTTATAATATTTTCAGAAGTCAATGATATTCGTATTCCGCAGAAATAAATTTCTGCTACACAAGCCGAAACGCGCGACTTAGTCGGGATTTGCTAAAGCCGAGGCAACATAGCGTACAGGCTCATCCTCTGTAGGCTATACACGCCTTTGG
>CAMNCZ010000150.1 GCA_946534775.1 uncultured Eubacteriaceae bacterium | reverse complement strand
CTTTTTAGCTTGCTGTTTATCATCCTTGTTCTGGTACCTACCAGTTTCTCAAGTTCCTCGTCGGCCTGCTGAAGACGTTTGCGGGTATCACCCAAGGTCTTTTCAAAGGACTCAAACTCTTTTTTGGCGGCCGCAAGCACATTCCATACCTCGCCGCTTTTTTTCTGTATAGCAAGGGTCTTAAAGCCCATTTGCAGGCTGTTCAGCATAGCCGCCATTGTTGACGGACCCGTTATATTTACCTTATGATCGCGTTGCAGCACCTCTACAAGCCCCATATTGACCACCTCGGCATAAAGCCCCTCAAACGGCAGGAACATTATCGCAAAATCCGTTGTATAAGGCGGCACGATATATTTGCTTTGTATGCTTTTGGCACAGGTCTTTATCTCCCGTTCAAGGGCCGCGCGCTTTTCTTTTATCTCCGCCGCATCGCCGCTGTCGTAAGCCTCGGCAAGGTTGGCATAAGCATCACCCGGAAACTTTGAATCTATAGGCAGGTAAATATTTTTCCCTTCCTCGCGGCCCGGCAGTTTTACGGCAAAATCGACCCTTTCACTGCTTTTGGGGTCTAACCTGAACTGTTCCTCGTACTGTTCGGGCGAAAGGATATCGCTTAAAACAGCCGATAATTGTATCTCGCCGAGTATGCCGCGCCTTTTTACGTTTGAAAGCACGTTTTTAAGGTCGTTTACGCCCGAAGCCACGTTTTTCATCTCGCCAAGGCCTTGATATACCTCCGCAAGCCTTTTATTTACCGTTTCAAACGACTGCGAAATTCTGTCATTAAGCGTTTTCTGCATTTTTTCGTTTACGGTAGCATTGATGCTGTCAAGGCTCTCTTTATTTTCCTTTCGCATCGATTCGATCGCCGCGTTGTTTTCTTCGCGTATCCTGTCCATTGATTCGGTCAGGTCCCTGCGAATCGTATTAAACTTTTCTTCAAGCGATTTAATGCTTTCGGTCGTCGCATTGCGCTGATTTTCCTGCGAAGTGCTTAAAAGATGCCCAAGTCTCGATATATTTTCAACTATGGATCCAAACTCTTTATCCATAGTATCGCGCATCTTTTCGCTGACAATATTGTTGAGTTTGCCGATACCTTCATCGGTATCTTCCCTGAGTTCCTTTATCTCACCGCGCATTTTTTCAAAAAAATCACTTTCGCGGCTCATCTGTCTGTCAGCTGCGCTGCGCATACTTTCACTTTGGCTGTCTATGCGGCTTATTATATTGCGGCTCTCGCTTGAATAGTTTTCGCGCAGCATAGCCAGTTCTTTTTCCAATTCGGATGTTTTGTCATCTTTTCCGCCGATTTTTATAAGCAGTGCCAACAGCAGCACTATTATCAAAATACAGCATACCAATATGATAATTTCCATTTTAGTTTATTTATTTATTTTATACATTTTGTTGTAAATATCTTCCGCAGTTTCATCAAGCGATTTTTCATCGTAAATGTAATATGCCGCACCATTGAAAAACGAGAGAAAAACATCCTCTTTTTCAAGTATGGGCTGCATTATTTTAAGTTTATCGCCGTAGTTGAACATCTGCTCGGAGGCAACATAGTCGATATTGTTTAGTTTACCCTCTTTTTCAAGGGTCTCTCTTGCGGTCTTGCTGATAGGTATGCCTTTTTCCGTATTTTGCAGCAGCGCCATTTCGGGATCGTTAAGCAGGAAGTTCACAAGCTTTGCGGCCTCTTTCTGATGCTCCGTTTTGCTGCTTATCGCATAAAGTGTCGCAGGTTTTACATACCACTCCAGCCTTTCGGTATCATCCATAGAACCGTTTATTGTCGGAAACGGCGCGGGCACTATATTAACGTGCTCGTTGAACAAGCCGTCAAACATAGTCTGCGACCCGCTTATCCAGCGCATTGTCGCTGCCGATACACCGTTTGCGAAAGACGCAAAATCCGATGTCTGTATAGGCATAAGCACCTTTTCCTTATGCAGGCGCTTATAAAACTCCAAAAGTTCCTTTATATCGTCTTTTGTAAGGATAAGTTCGCCGTTTTCGTTGCAGGCGCTTCTGCCCGTTGACTGCTCAAAATGTGCAAGCACAAAGAAAAACATCT
Source organism: uncultured Eubacteriaceae bacterium (assembly GCA_946534775.1). Lineage (GTDB taxonomy): Bacteria > Bacillota > Clostridia > Lachnospirales > CAG-274 > RGIG4310. The sequence continues at coordinate 2,366 of CAMNCZ010000150.1, read as the reverse complement.
GCTTATCACCCATACTTATGGGATAAACGCCGTCTTCTCGCATAACTTTTGCAGCCTCAAAATAATCGTCCCAGCTTTTCGGGATATCAATGCCATATTTATCATAAATATCCTTGTTGATAAATACACAGTGAGTATTGAGGGCTATCGGTATGGCATTCAGCCTGCCTTCGACCGTGCCGTAACTCAGATCGCTTTCGGTAAAGTTTGACAGATCGATGTAATCGGTCAGTTTATTCATATCGTAAAAACCCATACCGTCGGGCGAATAGGTCTTTATCCAGTCATAATTTATCTGCATAACATCGGGTTCGTCGTGCGAAAGCATATAGATATTCTGACGTTTCGGATAACCCGCCCACACACCGTATCTGCATTTTACATTTATATCGGGGTTCTGCTCCTCAAAAACACTTACACCGTCCATTGTATAGGCAACGCGGGCATCATTTCCCCACCAGGCCAGAGATATCTGCTTTTTGTTTTCGTTGTTGTCACCGTATACCACGATACCGTCATCCTGTGCGCAGGCCGTGCCGCCTATCGCAGTACAAAGCGCAAGTATGCAGCCCCCAAATTTTCTAAAAGCTTTTTTCATTATGCACCACTTTCTTCCTTCATAACAATGGTAAGTCTGTTTTTGCCCTCACGTTTGGAAGTATAAAGCGCATCATCGGCAAACTTGTACATTCCGTCAAAATCAACGCCTTTATCCATAGCAACAGCCGCACCTATACTGATAGACAAACTGCACGTCTTGTTGTATATCTCAAACTCATCAATAAAAGCAAGGCGCAGGTTTTCAAGCCTTGGTTCAAGAATATCGCGAAGAGTATCCTTATCGTTCTGTTTTTTGATAACAAGCATCGCAAACTCATCGCCGCCCAAACGTCCGAAAATCGTGTCGTTATCGCTGCTTGCATTAAGCAGTTTTGCAAAACGTATCAATACATCGTCACCCGCTATATGGCCCTGCGTATCGTTTACCTGCTTGAAATTGTCCATATCAAACATCACAAATGCAATGGCATCTTCGCTTGTGCCGTTCATAATAAGCGTTTCCACCATAGTCCTGAAAGACATTTTGTTGATAGCGCCCGTAAGCTGGTCGTGTTCGGCCTTGTCCGTAAGGGTAGCCACCAACTCGCTCATTGGGTTTGAGGCGCGGAAAAGTGCAAAATATCCGAATAACGCCACCATAAAAAGCAGCAGCAGCGAAAATATCTGTGTAAAAAGCATAAGTTTTGAAATATCTTCCGTGACATATTTTTCGGGAAGTGAACAAATAATATTCCAGCCGTTTGTTTTGGAAGCGACCGATGTCACAAGATAGTTTTTATCCGATGCCGAAGCGCCCGCGATGCTAAGCCTTTTGATAGTGTGGTCAAGCGGCAGTCCTATCTCGTTTTTGTCGGTGGAATACAGCACTATCTCATTTTCATCGGTAAGCCGTATCTCCATACCGTCAAGACTTTGCGGGATATTGAAGATACTTTCAAGCTCTCTGCTGAAAATAGATGCAACTATAACTGCGTTTTCATTTATTCTTTTTACATAGTAAATGCGGTCATAGTTGTTCATCGGGGTGCAGAACCAGCCCGATTCCGCATTTTCGGCGGATGTGTGACGCTTAAAAAAAGCGTACATCTCATCGTGGGCAAGCATTTCAAACATACCCTCGCTAAGCCAGCCGATATAGCTGTTATCGGCATAAACAACGCCGAAATCCGAAAAGTTTTCAAGCACGCCAAGGCTTCTTACGCGCTCTAAAATAACATCTTCTTTCTCTTTTTTCTCTATCTCGCCCGTCACTTTGGTAGCATCGTAGGTATAGTAAGCCTCGTCGGAGAAAAACAGCGAGACCGTATCTTTTATATCCGTAAAATAAGCATCCACGTTCATTGCCTGCTGATATGTATCGGCATTCATAAGCATAGATATTTTTCTGTTCATAGTTTTCGAGGCATAGTAAGAAACGCCCGTTGTAAGCAAAATATCAAACAGGATTATCGCAGTCATAAAAATAATTATTAAGTTTCTTCTGTACCTGCGCATAAACTGGTTTGCCTTTTTCTGCGGCGGAGTGTTTTTAGCCATTTTTTCAACTCCTTTTGCGGTATCGAAAATCCGATACACCGCATATTTTCCGTAAATATATACATATTTATTTTACCCCATCTATCGGAAATTGTCAATATTTGCGGAAAGTTTTTATCATTTTATACACGTTATATACCAAAACAAAAAACAAAAAAACCTCGGTATTACCGAGGTCAAAACAAGGCTGGCAGGATTCGAACCTGCGGAATGACGGAATCAGAATCCGTTGCCTTACCACTTGGCGACAGCCCTATATTAAATTAAAA
>CAMNCZ010000149.1 GCA_946534775.1 uncultured Eubacteriaceae bacterium | reverse complement strand
CATGCCCCGCAGGGTTATAGTAAAGGACATTTTTAAATGTCGTTTACTATAAACTGCCGAAAATTTTTGTGGGAAAGGAGTGGTTGTTATGGATTTAAAAACGGCATATTATATTTTTCAGCATAAACTTATCCCGCAGTCCTTTTTCGAGGACAAGGTAAAGTTTGTGAATGCACTTGCGGAGCATAAGTCCAAGGTGCTGTTTGACGGGCTTAAAGGCGTGCTTGACCACTTTAAAGTTGAAAATCCGTATACCGAGGCTTCGTTTGGTGTTGAGGTAATGCAGTATTCAAAAGAGGTCATTATAATAAAAGTATCTTTTCCCGAACCCGAAGAGGTGACACATTGTTACTGCGCATATATGATTTTTGACCAAAAGTGCAAAAAACAAATGTATTTTTGCGTTGAAAAGGGCAGGGACAATACATTTTTGTGCGGTTGGACACCTTTAAACGACCATTTGAATTACGGTAAATGCGAGCCTGTTGACGACGATGCTTTAAACAACAGCATAGTGATTTATCTTGATAATTTCGGCTTGAAAAAATAATTTAAATAAGGAAGGAGATGACACGATGTCACTTGAAAATATTTTGGAATACGGCGCTGTCGGTGACGGCAAGACGCTTTGTACGGATGCTATCGCAAAGGCGGTGGAAAAATGTGCGGCAAACGGCGGCGGTACGGTTTATGTACCCGCGGGCACATATTTAACGGGCGCCATATTCCTTAAAAGCAATATAGAACTGCGCGTTGAATCGGGCGCGACCCTGCTTTTCAGCAACGATATAAAGGACTTCCCCGTGGTCACATCACGTTGGGAGGGTGTTAAGCGTGATTGCTACGCAAGCTGCATAAATGCCGACAATGCGGAAAATATTTCGCTTACGGGCGGCGGTACGCTTGATGGACAGGGTGCTTTCTGGTGGAAAATTTTCCGTGCAAAGGAAAACGAATATCCCCGTCCCAAGATGATAGCGCCTTATGAGTGCAAAAACGTGCTTATCCGCGATGTTACGCTTAAAAATTCTCCGAGTTGGACAATAAACACCATTTTGTGTGATAACGTAACTATCGACCGCGTGACTATAAACAACCCGTCCGACTCACCCAATACCGACGGTATCGACCCCGAAAGCTGCACAAACGTGCATATTTCAAACTGTCATATCGATGTGGGTGATGACTGTATCGCAGTAAAAGCGGGCACAGAGGACACGGCAGACCGCGTTCCCTGCAAAAATATCACTATTTCAAACTGTACTATGGTACACGGCCACGGCGGTGTGGTATTGGGCAGTGAAATGAGCGGCGGCATTATAAACGTAACTATCAGCAACTGCGTATTTGAGGGCACCGACAGAGGTATCCGCCTTAAATCCAGACGCGGCCGCGGCGGCGTGGTGGAAGATGTGCGTGTTGACAACGTGGTTATGGAAAACGTGCTTTGTCCGTTTATTGCAAACCTTTACTATTTCTGCGGCCCCCGCGGTGATGATAAATATGTATGGGACAAGAACCCCTATCCCGTGACCGAGGAGACCCCCGCTTTCAGACGTCTGCACTTTGCAAATATGACCTGCAAGCAGGTAAATGCGGCTGCGGGCTACTTCTACGGCCTTGCGGAACAGTTTGTAGAGGACTGCACATTTGAAAATATCTATATCTCGCTTGCCGACGATGCTATACCGGGCAAACCCGCTATGCTTGCAGGCATTGAAGATATGAAACAAAAAGGTTTCTTTATTGCAAACAGTAAGGACATCAGTTTTTCAAATGTAACGGTAGTGGGCGCAGACGGCCCCGCCTTTGAAGTTGAGGACTGCGAAGATATCGTATTTACCAACTGCAAAAATAAACATAACCGTTCAAACGGCGAATGTATTTCGCAGAAAAATACAAAAAATATAGATATTAAATGATATTCGTATTCTCCGCAGAAATAAATTTCTGCGGAATACGAATATCATTGACTAAAACAGCAAAATTTATTGACGGGCAGGGAAAAAACTTGCCCGTTTTATATTGAACGGAATTTATTTGGCGAAATTGCGGCAGAAATTAAATCGCGCCTTGTACAGTTGGAAAATATGTGATATACTGATATTGTATGAAAAAATATTTATCGGGAAAGAAGGTAGAATTTATGCGAATACTTGTTGTTGAGGACGAGCCGAATCTTAATAATGTTATTGCGAAAAGGCTTAAAAAAGAGGGATATTCCGTAGACAGCGCGTTTGACGGCGAAACGGCGGCGGAGTATATTTCAAGCATAGAATACAATGCCATAGTTATAGACCTGATGATACCGCGCAAAAACGGGCTTGAGGTGGTGCGCGAAATGCGTGAAAAAGGCAATGTTACGCCTGTTTTGATACTGACGGCGCGCGACTCGGTATCGGACCGTGTTGCGGGGCTTGATGCGGGTGCGGACGATTATCTTGTAAAACCGTTTGCCTTTGATGAATTTCTTGCCCGCGTAAGGGCGCTTTTCAGGCGAAATACCGCTTTTACGGCAAATGTGCTTAAAGTTGCCGACCTTGAAATGGATATGAATCAGCGCACGGTATCGCGCGGCGGCAAGGTCATTCAGCTTTCAAGCAAGGAGTTTACCATACTTGAATATCTTATAAGAAACAAAAATGTCGTGCTTTCGCGCGAACAGATAGAACAGAATGCCTGGGACCTTTCCTTTGACGGCGGCAGCAATATAGTTGATGTTTACATAAGATATCTGCGCAAAAAAATAGACAGCGGTTTTGACAAAAAGCTTATCCATACCGTTTACGGTTCGGGCTATATTCTCAAGGAGACGTAAATGAGGAGCATGACACTGCGAAACAAGGTGGCGCTGTGGTATACATCGGCGATGGTCGCGATAACCTTGTCTTCGATGATGATTTTGTTTGCGCTGGGCAGTACGATGATACAGGTGCGTCAGCGCGCCGACCTTATCAACTATGTAAATGATATGGCGGCAAACGTTTCTGTCAGCAACGGTACAATAACTTTCAACACAAGCTATATCACAAACGGCAACTCTATTTTGCTTGTGCTGTATGATAAGGATCATAATGTAATACGCGGTTTCAATCCGCTTTCAATGCCGCAGGATATAAATGTGCCCGAAAATTCCGTGGTGATAGCCAAGGAAAACGAAACGGGCGATAAGTGGTTCGTATATGAAACAAAGGTGGAACTGGACACGGCGGAATACTATCTGCGCGGTGTAGCGAGCATACCTATGCTTATAAATGACGAATATGTTTATCCTATCATCTCGACGGCGCTTATTATCCTGCCGCTTATAATACTTGTTGCCATACTGGGCGGCAGCGTTATAACCGACAGCGCGTTTTCGCACTTTGCACAGCTTAGCAATCTTGCAAATAATATTCAGGACAGCAAGGACCTTTCACGGCGTATCGGCATAAACACAAATGACGAGTTTGGTATGCTTGCGACCAGCTTCAACTCGCTTTTTGAACGTCTGCAACGGGCATTTGAGCGCGAAAAGCAGTTTACCGATGATGCCTCGCACGAGTTGAGAACGCCTATCACCGTTATTATGAGTGAGTGCGAATATGCGCAGGACTGCGACACCCTTGAGGAGGCCAAGGAGAGCATTGATGTAATTTACAAGCAGGCAAAAAAGATGTCAACACTTGTAAATCAGCTGCTTACGCTTTCCCGCACAGGCGATTTGTCAAAGGTTTTGCATAAGGAAGTTTTCAATTACAGCGAGCTGGCCGAAATGGTCGTGGAGGAGCTTGAAATACAGGCAAAGCAAAAAAACATCAGCCTTATAAACAATGTCGCAAAAAATATTTATGTTGACGGCGACCAATCCACCCTTGCGCGTATGATAATAAATCTGGTGACAAACGCCATAAAATACGGCAACGAGGGCGGCTGGGTGAAAATAAGCATAACCCGCAAGGGCGACAGCGTTATCGGCATTGTCAGCGACAACGGCATTGGCATAGCACCCGATAATCAAAAAAAGATATTCGACCGCTTTTATCAGGTCAACCCTTCGCGCACCGACAGCGGCGGCGGAAGTATGGGTCTGGGGCTGTCTATGGTAAAATGGATAGTGGATGTACACGGCGGCGAAATAAGCGTGGAAAGCGAAGAAGGCAAAGGCACGGTGTTTAAATTCAGCCTGCCTGTCTGCGTTGAAGCGCCTGCCGATGAAAATATGCAAGATGATATTTGAGTGAGATTTAAAGAATTTTTTAAGGAGAAATTTTTATGGAATGGACCGAAGTTAAAATTTACACTACCACCGAGGGCATCGAGCCTGTCAGCGCAATGCTGCTTGAAACGGGTATTACGGGCATACAGGTGGAAGACGATAACGAGCTGAAACAGTTTTTGTCGGAGTCGAGCACATACTGGGATTATGTTGACGAGGAGCTTTTAAATAAGCCTGTCGGCGAAACGAAGCTTATAATT